>NZ_JBTIWT010000009.1:0-199762 GCF_054353775.1 Bacillus sp. 5w2
TTATGACACAATTTTAGGACGATTCACAAAAGCATCGAAAAATGCAGACGTAGATTCTTGGAACTAAATATAAATTGAATAGAAAACAGGGGGGCTACTCTAAAGTAGTTCCTTTTTTTAAACAACAAATATATGCGGATTCAGAAAAGGAGAGAAGAAAGTGTCTTTGTATATTATAGGATTACTACTAAGTTATATGTCACTAAATGTATTTACTGATTTGAAATATAGAAAAACAAAGAATATGTGGCATCTACTATTCTTAATTTTTGGAATAGGAATCACGTATTTTACTGGAATAAGAACAGGGAAAGAGATTGTGATTGTACTAGCCACGGCATTAGCATGTGGTTTATTGTTGGAGACATTTAAATTTTCTTCACCTGGTGATACGAAAATGCTTGTGGTAGTGGCTTTATACATTAGCAATGTAGTAGAAGAATCGGCTGTGTTTACCGCAATTACACTAACAGCTTTCCATTTACTATTCTTTTGGATTGCCAGTGTGTATCGGTTAATTAATGTTTTAGGATTTATAGGAGCAATTAAAGACCAATTAGAGCATGCTGCTTCTATGTTTGGTGCAAAACTACCTAAGAAAGAAATACAGCTGATACAGAGCTTTCCAGGGGCTTGTTCTATTTTATTAGGAGCACTAGTTTATGTTGCGTTTACTATATATCAAAACGGAGGTATCTTGGCTTGAACAGTAGAATCATTCATCAAAGAGAAAAATATATTTACTTTACAATATTTGCGCTGGTAGGAGTTTTTATTCTAAACATGTTAATTAATATGTTGTTCGTATTAGCATATCCTTTATTGATTGGATTAATGGTTCAGGTTATCTTACTACAGAAGATAAAAAAAACATTTTATCGCAATGGAAAAGAATTAACAGAACAGTTAAAACTAAAAAATATATTTCTGGTAGAATCAAATATTTTAGAGGATGAAGAGGGAACCGTCTATGAGGTGCATCAAATGCCTTTTGCATTCTCAAATGGACTAATCAATAAGGAGAAGGGTTATAAAGTAGTAAAACAAGAGTATGAAAGAAAAGTAAAAGAAGATTTAACAAAAATTTCAAAGTGGCAAGTTACAACAAAAGCTAGACTTGTTACAACAACACATTTTCGATTATATACAATTTGGCAGAAAAATAGTACAGGCTATCAATTGAAAAAAATAGAGGATTGTATTGATCCGTATGCAAGGATGAACCTTATACAATGGACGATTGCTTCATTCTGTACGACTGGTCGAATCAAGTACGATAAGAAACCAAAAGAGTGGGCAAGCTATGAATGGATTACTTTAAGGTAAATAAAAAGACAGAAGAAAAAACTAAGTAGTTCAGTTATTGTAGGGAAACTTATTAATATACTGTTTGTATTGGCATATCCTTTATTGAATGGATTCATTACGTAGGTTGTTTGCTACAGAAGTTAAATAGTCATTTTATCGAAGCGGAAAAAATTAACGGAACAATTAAAGCTGAAAAATATATTTTTACTAGAATGAAATAGTTTATGAGGTGAAGAGGGAATAGTTTATGAGGTGCATTAGATGTCTTTTGCATTCTCTAACGAATTAATCAATAGAGAGAAGAGTTATAAAGTTGTAAAATAGGAGTATGGCAAAAAATGGTGCAGGCTATCAATTAAAAAAATAGAGGATTGTATTGACCTTTACACAAATTTGCATTTTATTTGATAGATGATAGCGTCTTTTTGTACCACTGGCAGGCTCAAATGTAACAATTTATGAGTATAAGAATATTTTCTACCATCTAATCTAATATAAAATTATTTTGATTTAAAGTTTCTTTTGATTTTCATATGAATAATTTCGAAGGCGTTTATTTTATACGAAAGAGAGTTAGAAGTGGCTATTTGAAGAATTTAATAATATTTTGTTTATTGGCTACATTCTGTCTAAATATTGTAGGATGTTCTAATAATTTGAGTTCACTAAGGGAAAAGTCTAAAACTTCAAAACCTATGGAGTTTAAACGAATTAACAAAGCATGGTACAAACATATGTAATAGTTTAAAAGAACTTGAAATGGTTACTGGCTAAAGGTCATAAGGAATAATTAATTTGGCTGATAGCAGATGATGCAGATTGAGAAAAAATATAACGGAATTACATTTGAATTTAAGTAATTATAAGATAAAAATGGTCTAGATTTAGACCGTTTTTTTTGTAGATGTTTTTCATTGAAAAGACACCCTAAGGTGCCTTCCTCCGACTTGAACCATCTTAATTTTAATAATATGTATTGGACCCCATCTAATATAATTGTATCAAGCTAATGCAAAGTGGCAATTGAGAAATACGATTAACAAGAGAATGATAGTAGTGAAGACACCTAAAAATAAGGAAGTAGATTCTTACAGGTTGACTACGAATTCATTGACTCATGGTAACAAAAGTAGCTGTAAACAATATCATTAATAGTATTACAATGATATACAATTCGGATTGAGATATCATAATACCATTCATTATGCCATTAATCCTCCCATTGCTCCTGCTACAATCCAATTTAATGTGGGGGTCATATCTTAAAATATAAATATAATAATACCACTAACAAAAATACCAATCAGGGGTCCTAAAACAGAGGCTGTACTTAAATAGTTGTTACATTATTTGTAAGATATATTTTTTGTTCATTTAAAAATCCAAAAAAGCTTATTAATGCATTACGGAGGTTAACAGGTAAAAACATCAATCATACAGATTTCTTGACTTAAAAAGGGCTACTAAACTATGTAGTCCTTTTTAACAATTTAGTTTCCAAAAATCTATATTTTTTGTAATTCAGTTGCAAACTACAAAATTTCTTTTAAAAGAAATGTACGTACATACACATTATATTTTATTCCATAAGGCTCTATCTTTTTTCACGATAGTTTAATATCGTGAAAAATAAAACATTAGGTACGATATCACTATGTTTTTTATATAGATTTGTAATTAAACTATATATTGAAATTCGTAATAATAAAATGTATTATTGAAAAGCACAATTTATAATTCAAGCAATCAAGACTATGTACCCATAATAATTTGAACATTCAGAAATTATAATATTGTCTAAAAATGAGGTGAGATTCATAGAAACAGTACATATTAAATGGTATGGATTGTATAGTATAAATGATTTTTGTAATAGAGAAGAAGCTTCTAAGAAGGGGATATTTACTATTTCTAGAGTAGATGCTAAGAATATAACATTGCTCTATATAGGAAAAACCAAAAGAAGCTTTATACAAAAGATAAGGGAACTTAATAAGGAGTGGCTTTGTGATGATAGCGAATTAAAGATTACATTAGGAATAATAGAATTTCCTAGTGGTGAAAGTTACTCTGAAAAGAAGGTAAAAGAGATAAAATCCCTTTTGATTTTACGACATACCCCATTAGAAAACGAAACGTCATTATTATACCATAGAGGGAAATTTAATTTAAAAATTATAAATAAGGGAAGAAGAGGCTTAATTGTTAAAAAGCTTTCTACAGAAGATCTAATATGGACGTAATTGGAATCACCTTTGAATAAAATTGAAGGTTTCTTAAGTGCCGAAGCTTATCAATTTTTAATGTATTAAACTATTTTGAATAACATATGTCAGATGCTTGAAAAAAACAAATTTTATTATGATATGAAATCCTGTATGGAAAGTGTAGTTCATTTCTATTATTTAATAAAAATATTAAGAATTATAGGGATAATACATAAAGAGTAGAGGAGAAAATAAACACGGAGGTTTAAAGAATGGGACAAGTAAGCAGGTTTCAAGAAAAACAACAGAATCGTCGTCAAAAGGCGATTTTTAATATTGCATTTACTTTGGTATTAGTGACAGTTGGTATAGTGACATACCAGTTGTTTACCCCATCAGATGCATCAAAGAAAGCAATTGCTCAAGAAAAGAAAGCAACAAAGATAGAAGAGAAGAAAAATGAAGATAAAGAAACATCAAAGATAGAAGAAAAGAAAAATGAAGATAAAGAAACATCAAAGATAGAAGTGGAGAAAAATGAAGATACAGAAGCAACAAAGATAGAAGAGAAGAAAAGTGAAGATAAAGAAGCAACAATGATAGAAGAAAAGAAAAATGAAGATAAAGAAGCAGCACAGTTAGAAGGGAAACTAAAAGCAGAAAAATCGGTAAAAACGAACGAAAATGAAAATAAAGAGGCAGAAAAAACGGCATCTCATGAAAAGGGTTCTCAAACTAATTCTTCTTGGAAGCCAATTGGTACAGAGCAAGGAGCAAAACCTGAAATGAAATTTAAAGAAGGAACAGTAGATTGGAGTGAGATGAAAAAAGCAATTTCTTATGCTGTTGATGTTCCAGAGAGCCAATTGATTTTCGATTTTATTGGGAATAATGGTAATAATAAAGCCTACGGTAATGTACGAGATAAGCAAAGTAATAAAAAATATAAGGTTAATATTGATTGGGTAGAGAATCAGGGGTGGAAACCAGAATCTGTTCAGGTGGTAAAATAAATAATAGAAATGTAATTATGTGTTTAAAAGTTTACTTTTGTAAAAACTCAAAAAAGAGTCCGTATCAATCAGGGCTCTTTTTGTTATATATTTATAAAATTTCTGTTGTTTTTTTCGCCGAGATACGTTTAAAACTAGGTTATAGCAATACAAATTTTACTAAACTTTATTTTTCGTTGATATTTGTAACATAAACGCACGTTGTTGTTACGTTTTATATTTGAAAATATGAAATATCCTAACGGTTTAACTAGCTGTAACAAAATACTGTCTCAAAAATAATTTGTAACATTATTAGAAAACGACGGCGAGATGAATACAAACGAAAGAAAATCCTGTGGATCATAAAGGATTTGAGAGCTAGAGAGATACATAACAGCGCAGATAAGAATTATATCCCCCTGGCGGCCAAATGATAAAAACCCTGCAGGGGATACAGGGCAAGACTAAGGGTATTGAAGAATTGTCGATTCTAAAAGTAAAGTAATTTTTGGAATATTATAAGTTTAACACATGATTCATCTAAACATTATATAAGGATGTTACAGAATTATGAAAAAGGTTGATAATCCAAAGAATCCATAAGGGATTATGTTATTAATAGCGTCTTTATAGTATTAATAGGACAAGCTCTTGCATGTCGTAAATTCAGGAATCGAATAGAATAACCTCCCTAATAGACAGGTTCCTGGAGTAGGAAGATTGAACTATAACAATCTTTACGTAACTTTTACAACTGATTGAAGTATTTGATTAAAACAAAATTTGAATTTTGTAGAACTGTAGACTAAGGAAATATGCTTAAGGTATTAGCGAAACCCAACCCTAATCAATTCTTCATCGTTTATTTCAATTACGAATCTATATTCTTTATCTAATAGCCAGTAATAAAAACTGACTGCCTCTACGTCAACTAGTGATTGGAATACTTTATCAAGATTTGTACTTACTACAGGGATTTTAAAATTATCCCATATTATAAAAATCTGTTCATCAAAATCAAGTTGGTTTGGTCTAATAAGAGAAATTAGTTGTTTTTTGTTCAAAGCTATGAATTGATTGTCTATCTGTTCCCAATCAATTCTTCCAGAGACCGTTATAGGAAATAAATCTATTAAAGTAGTAGCAATCTGTTGGCTTTTTTTCTGAGAGAAAATGAGCGTTTCGTTTCCTAGGGATTCAAGGCATTCATTAAACAGAGGGTTTGTATCATTTCTGTTTTTGGTTTTCAGTTCTCTTAACTTTTGTCGCATTTTCCATTGTCTTGACGATCTATCATTCATTTTTAACATTCCTTATACAATTATTTATGAATGAGTATAGCATATAAGGGAAGCTCTTATGAAAATGAATTTTTATAATATACATTAAACAAAAGCTTTATTTGAAAAAAGGACCTCTTACGGAAAGATAAGAGGCCATCAAAAAATGTTGTATTTGAAACACGTGATGTTTCACAAAAATATTATAACATAATTTGAATATTAAGTATAACTAATATATAGTTTTTGAAAAGAATAAAAATGTATAAAACTATTATTGAAATGGAGAAGAACTAGGATAAGGGGGCTAGGGCTTCTAGGATTGGTATATATCTCTCACACGACATAAAAAAAGAATAAAACGTATTGAAGATAACACATGAATGTCTCATAAATAAAAACATTATTTTAATTGTTGCAGCCCCTTAGAGGGCGCTCTAAGGGGCTAAGATTCGAGAATTTTTAAACTCTTGTTAATTACATGCTAACTCCCTAAGGAGTATATAAGGAATTTTAGCACTTAACTAATAATTTTACAACGTTATATTCGAATAAGTACATTAATAAACTATTTATATAAAAAAGGGCTCTTACTACTACGTAAGAGCCCCATGAACAAAGAAAAGGTCGTATATGGCACTATATAAGAATCACAATAATATTCTAACATCTTTATATATATTTATCTATACATGATTAGCGTAGTAGGACTAACAAAATGTCATTTGATTTGAAAGGGGAATGGGAAAATGATTGAACAGGTTGAAATCGAAGGGCAGTTATCAATATTTGATATAGATGAAATAAAAATCAAGCTGTATGAAGTCTTAAAAGCAAACGCTTGCTATTGCGAGATTAGGAGTTATTACCTACACAACGATTACATGGGTGAAGTTAAGTAGTTCTGTATTAGAATTACAGATGACATAATTATTGATATGTGTTTGAGTCAGTTCCCTGAAGTATTTGCTGTGTACGAGGAATTCACTGAAACGCAGATCAAGAAGATATACAGAGGGAGATTGCAATAATGCTATTTTATAAAAAAAGAGAAGCCCTTAATCAGGTCGCTCCTCTTAATGCCAATATACAATAACTATTCCATTATAATGTATGGGCGTAAAATATTTAATAATTATCTTTATGGTAAAAATTTCATTTTGCCTTAGTACCTTTAAATCACGAAAAAAGGTTCTGCTGTTTCCTACAGAACCTTTCCTAAAATGGCAAAGAGTAACTCTTACCTTACTCTCTATTTATATACTATAAGATTGTTAACGAGAATCCAAGACTCTTTATATTGAGAAATAAAGAAGAATCATTATAAAAAATTTATCTTTTTTCATAAGTAAAAGAGCAGCTAGCAAAAACTAACTGCTCAATACAAGGAGATACAGAGAAAACTAAATGGACTTTGGCATACAAGCCTATCAACATTATGGACATGATATTGATTATTATTCGAAGGAATTCACGTTTTACAAATCAGATTATGATAGTCGAAATTCTCCATATTGACCAGAAAAGGACCAAGAATTCTAGTGAAATTCCAAGTGTTCTTTTCCTAGTTTTTTGAAATTCTTTTACTAAATAGCCAACAGCACTAATTGCTAGAAGAATGAAAAGAATAAGTTCTAGTGTAACTGGCATTTGATCTACTCCTAATCCGTTAATTAATTTAGTATATAACGATTATAAGATATTTTTGTGGTTAATGGTGAAAAATTCAAAAAAACTATCTATATATGTAAAAAGGCCCCGTTGTCTACAACAGGACCTTTCCTAAAATGGCAAAGAGTAACTCTTGCCTTACTCTTTGTTCATACACTACAAGATTGTTAACAAAAATCCAAATAGCTTTATATTGAGAAATAAAGAAGAACCATTATAAAGGATTTTATCTTTTTTCATAAATAAAAGAGCAGCTAAAAAACTAACTGCTCGGCTGGTTCTCCAAGGGGGAAAGGAGAAAGGTTAGGGACTTTATTAAATGAGTTATGGTCATCACCTATCTATATTATTGACAAAATATTTAAATTTATTCCAGTGAACCTTAAAAGAGCACCTTTAAAAAGTGCTCTTTAAGGGAAAAGTGAGATGTTAAAAAATAAATTAGGGTATTTTGCTTCGAGATAATATATGACCATTTCATAATAATGTGACGATGAATCAAAAAAGAACAGCTAGCAAATGCTAACTGCTCAGTTCTCCAAGGGGGAACAAGGAGAAAATCTAATGTCATATATAGTATTGACGGAATGTTAAGCTTTATTCAAGGGGGTGTACTAATTATGTAGGTTACACGAGAAGTCCTATTAACATCCAGGCTGCCTCGATCAGAATTAAAGTTTCGAATGTAATCCAAAACTTTTTTTTCTGGTTTTTGAAATTCTTTGATTACAGAAAATATGGCACTTATTCCTACAAGAGTGAAAAGAGCAATTCGGATTGTTTCAATCATTTGCATCACCGCCTAATATTTGAATAATTTAATTATATATTAATTACCGTTTTATAGAAACTTAATGAAATAATCCTTTTAAGTGAATACAATTCTATTATTCTTTGTCATTTGTTTCTGGAAATGGAATGGGGTGGTCGTTCATGATTGAATGGTTACGCGTTTCTGGATAATAAACAAATATTAAAATAGGCTTCATTTCATCAATTTGGACGATGTGATTTACACTTTTAATGAATTACTCACATTTTTCGTTGGGCAAGGGGTGTCGCTCTTTGTTTGAGCTAATATAGACAAAGCTCCCTCAGTTCTCCATGTGTATTGCTTCAAATAAGGCATCGGAAGAAAGATATACCTCTTGGATATAAATTAAACATTATGCAAACGTGATTGGTCAGCACAAGATCGGCCAGCTGAAGTATTGACCGACTCTACAGAATATAAACGAGAAGATTCTTAGTCTTTTCCTAAGTACCGAACGTAAAGCGCGTAGCTAATATGAGCTGAAAAATTACATGATGCGGTGGTTTGGAGAAGGTTGCGAGTGACCTTGGAAGAAGAAGTTTTTCCGATTGTTTTTATTTTTCTCTCTCTATTAGATAGGAAAACAATGAGTAAGTTAATAAAACATATTTTTTGAATTATTTAATACAAATATATATAATTATATCGATGTTAATATATTAACTAGTTAAAAATGGGGAAAGAAAAATGAAAATTAAATTTAATGTGGTTAAAGATGAAAATTTTGATTTTATTTTATTAGAAGCAAAATTACTGAAAACTTTTAAAGAAGTCGATAATGTAGCAATAGTTGAAAAGGTTGAAGACAAAATTTTTGAAAAAGATGATGTGAAAACCCATTTAGAGGAGATTACTATTAATGTTACAGGAAAGAATATCGGATATAGATCAGTTTCAGCTAGTATATTTATTGTTCTAGAAAGCCTATCATTGAAGTTATTCAATATTAATATTAGTATACATTAAGCATCCAATACGGATGCCTTTTTCTTTGTTATGTAGAAATCACACATTAAATATTAGGGGGGCATAGAAATGATATAACCAAACAATCATCTCTTCTAGTGTATTGTAGCGTTTTAGTGTTACCCCTGCATTCATGAAAGGGTACCTGTATAAAGTGCCTTTTTGATGAACCATTTTAATATAGAAATCATATAGTATAGTGTAGGACAAGCTAACCGCTTATATCCTATTCAATGCTCATTGGGGAATTTCCCTTAACATATTCTAGCATCTACTGACGTGGATGCTCTTTTTTGTTGAATAAGATGGGCACATTTTTTGAATTGCTATTACGCCGTAAAGAATAACGCTAGAGCGATGAGTCCATATAAAAACAAAAAGAATCCTAAGATGAGTAGTATTGCACGAAAGTTGAGCATTTTAGACCTCCTAATGGTATATAAGGAATTTTAATATATTGTTGGTCTATTTAGAAGGATAACCACAAATTGGTAAAGGTTAAACTTGAATTTGAACAAAATGAATATTTGGACTAGAGGATATCTGTATAAATAGGTAGAATCTAGTTATTTGGTTCACATTTTAATCCAAGAGGTACAAATTCTATGCGACGTGAAAAGGATTTGTTGAAACAATGGAAGGCGGATTTGCAAGCTATTCAAGAAGAGAAAAGGCTGAAGAAGAAGGTTAGAAAAAGAATAAGAAATATAGCATTCCTGGTAAAACAGCTGACTTTATGGATGGCAAGAATACTTATTATAAAGAGAATGGGGTATGGAAGCAAAAATAAATAGTGTGAGGATAAATAAGTTTGATTAAGTTTATTGCAATTATTGTAGGCGCTGCCGTGATCTGGGTGGCGTCTTGTTTATTGTTAAGAAAAGAAAGATAAGGGGAAAATAAAAAAAGAGAGCTAATGCCCTCTTCTTTAGCGGTACGTTAATTAATCGCAGATTGGTATTCCGAGCACTCTTAAAGCTAATGCTACTTGGAGGGAAATCTCTAATCTAGCAATTTCGATACCAGCGACTGAAAGAACTAAAAAAGGTTGTCCATTTACAAACACAACGCAACTATCCATGGTTACGCCTCCTTTCTAGCAATATAATATAGTATATGAATGAAATGGTAATATGTAATAGTTGAATTAATGAATTTAATAGAATTAATAGAATAGCCCATTTAACCAAATGAACACACCGAAAGAGAAAAGTTCTTTTTGCCAGTCTAAAAGTTAGCCTGAAATAGCATATATATAAATGATAACTTTTAGATAGTATTAAGGGGACAATTAATGGGATTGGTGGGATATGCATGAGCTATTATAAGAGAGCAAGATCTAGGATTGCAATTTGAAACGGTAGAAACATATGGTTGTACAAAAATATTCACTGAAAGGTAGAAAGGAGTGGATTAAGGAAACATAAAGTTGTTGAAATTTTTGTATGAATTTATTAACATGGAACTATATTTATTGTTTATTTGATTCTGTTTATTCCCACACCTTATGCGTTGTGGTTGAGTTGTAGAAGCAATTTACGTCTTGCTTCAATTCTGAAAGGGCTTCTTTGAGCCGATTAGTGTATATAAAGCTTATTTAATTAGCTGTGCACATTTTTAATCGACTTAAAGAATCCCTTTTTGTGTTGTTTTAAAGTCTGTTTGACTGGTAAAACCCATTATTACATGTGGCAAAAATTATTATTTAGGCAGATATAAAATGAATACTAGTTTTGAGGTATCTATACTTTGATACAACAATCAAATTAGATAAAAAGAGAATCAAAAAATATTAGTCTACAAATCACGAGATATTTGCTAGAGCATTTGAAGTATATATAGCATCCGCTTTGCTAGAACAAGAACATAAAAACGATTATTTAGTTTGTGAAATATATTCTTTTGTATATCTGTTAGGAGAACAAAGAAAGCATCTAAATAGAAGTATAAGGAGTTTAATGGAGGTAGTTGTTCTATACATAATAAAAAATATATAAGGGGTGGGGATTATGCATTATAACATTCAAAAAGGACAGTTCCGTTTAACAAGTGCTTATCCAAGAGGTAGCTGGTGGGAGTTTTATCGTGTTCCGTGTCCAATTTGTCATGATACAGGCAATTGCATGCTGCATGTTTCGCAAGAGAAAGTAGCGTGTACGCGTGTAGAAAGTAAATGGATCTATGGAAAAAACACGGGCAATCCAAGCTACATTCACTACATAAATGGAAAAGATAAGTATCAATTGCCTGAGGTGGATGAAGTTCAGATCCATGCTAAGAAAAGCAATGAGGAATTAAATGTGTTTAATCGTAAGTTAATAGATTTCATACCATTGCAAGTGCATCATCATGCACATTTAATAATAGATAGAAAAATGAGCGAGGAACAAATACAAGTACGTCAATATCGTTCTTTCTTAAAGCAACAAATTGTGTTAGAAGAGGATAATACGTATACGACCGTTTGGGAGAAACTATTTGAACAGATTGGGAGAAAAAGTTGCTGGCAGGGCATTCCGGGATTTTATGAGATGAAGAAAAGTCAGCTTTCTCTTCGTTTAATGTCAGGCTTCCCTGGTATATTGATTCCTTTTCGAAACCAGTATAATCAAATTGTTGGATGGCAGGTTCGTGTGGATGAAGTGAAAAACTCAGTTCATGTGAAATCGGCACCTACTGGAGTTCAAGCAGAATTAATTGAACAACCTAATGTTGTAAAGATAACTAAGAATGGTGATTGTATATTTGAAGGTGAACTAGAAGTGAGCAAAAAGGTAGAAATTCCATCTCAAGAGGAACGAATTGTTGTAAAGATTCATAAAGGGCAAAAATATTTATGGATCTCATCAGCAAACAAAAATCAAGGAACTGGTGCAGGAGGTAGTGAAAATCCACTGCCTGTGCATGTAGCGGTACCGAGTTCTCATTTGAAACATTGGAATTCTGGTACACTTCATCAAACTAAATCAGTGATGATAACAGAGGGGGCTATAAAAGCAGATCTGATTGCTGATTTGATTCCAGAGAGATTTAATAAAGTGGAACTTTCTGAAGTAGGAACAACGGTTCTTGCGATTCCTGGTGTAAATGCTTGGAGAATTACTATGCCTGTATTAAAGGATATGGGGGTAGAAAATGTCTATTTAGCGTTTGATGCTGATTTAGTAGAGAATAAGAAAGTAAGAAAAGCTCTTATAGACTTTGCGACAAAGTTAAAGCAAGAGGGTTATAACGTAATTATTGCAGCATGGAACCCAGCACAAGGAAAAGGTCTGGATGATACAATGCAAGCGGGATTTAAACCTGTGTTTAAGGGACTGTAATAGTCATAAATTAGGTTGATATTTTCGTGAACTACTCGCCACTTAGCAAAGCTTGAAGTGGGAGCTTCTCAGTTCCACGACGAAAGTAACCTTTCGTCTCCCTGAGCGTTACTTCGGGGTGTTCCACCCCTAGATGTCCAACGAATGGATGCTCTTTTGGTACGGTTGATATTTTACGCAGGAACCGAATGGCTTGGTTTTCGCACTCTATTTTCTTCCTGCAACCTTCTATATCAAGTTATCAAAGAACTTCATATAGCTAGTTTATCAAAAGTTTTTGGCTATGCCAAACCGAAATTCATCTCCCATCTATCGTTGGGCTACGCCCTTCACACGCTTGAGGAAGGAGAATTCTTTCGGGGAATACGTTAAATAAGTAGGTTAAAAAAGATAGAGTTTGTAATTCTATCTTTTTTTATATTCAGTTACTACAAAGGTTTTAAATTAACAAAAAGAAAGGTAGAAGAGAATATGAATACATCTATGAAAAAAAATCTAGTAAATTTACGAGTTGATTTTGCTTTCAAGCGGTTGTTTGGAGTAGAGGGAAATGAAGATATACTCATTGGTTTTCTTAATGCGGTATTACAATCCTATTTAGATGAGGAAATCATTTCGTTACATTTAGATGATCCACATCTCCCAAGGGAGCAAAAGGATGATAAATTGTCTATTTTAGATTTGCGAGCTACTCTTAATAATGGTATAAAATTAAATATAGAGATACAGGTTCGCGACAAAAAAGACATAATCGAGCGATCTTTGTTCTACTGGGCTGGCATGTATTATTCTCAAATGATTCAGGGAATGAAGTACATAGAATTAAGACCAACCATTTGTATTAATATAGTGGATTTTATTCTGTTTCCAGAAGAAGAAGACTTTCATAATGTCGGTGTAGTCATGAACAAAAAATCAGAGCACATAATTTCAGAGAATATGCAATTGCACTTTCTTGAGATTCCAAAAGTAATTCGAGAATGGCAAGAAAATCGAATGGATCCATGGGATGATATATTAGCACGTTGGCTATTACTATTTCCTGCATATGAAGATGAGAAATTAACAACAATCCTGGAGGGAATCGCGATGGAAAAAGATCCAGTTTTGAAAAAGGCAATAGAGGATTGGGAGCGTTTAAGTAGTGATAAGGACTTTTTACGCTTATATGAGGCGAGAGAGAAGGCAATCAAAGATAGAATATCAGAAATAGAGACGGCAGAAGAGAAAGCAGCGAAAAAAGCAGCAAAAAAAGCTGCAAAAGAAGCTAGAACAGCCACTAAGATAGAGATGATTCGCAATTTAATTAAAGTTGGTGTACCTATAGAGAAGATATCAGAAGCTACTGAATTAAGTATGGAAGAGGTTAATGAAATTTTAAAACATAAAGAGTAAATATAAACGATTTTAAACAGGTAATTGTGATTACAAACAATTACCTGTTTTTTTATTCTTTTTGATTGTTGCACATTTTGTGATTTAAATTATATTTTTTCTTGTTTTAGAATTCCCTCTAACCTATAACAGAATTTATATATCGGGAAATAATGATAGGAATTAAGGTGGATTTAAACAAAATCCTTATTTAAATGAAGAAGCCCTAGGATTAGGGGGCTAGGGCTTCAAGTCATGGTATATCTCACACGACATTATAAAAAGAAAAGAACGTACTCAAGATAACAAATGAATGTTTCATAAATGTATCAAAAAAGTGAACAAAAAGTGATTTTATAAATCAAAGTACTCAGCATACTTAACTAACGGCTTGTTGAAAAAAAGAAGCCCCGCAGAAAATGTTACAGGGCTTCATAAGACTGAGTTATGTCGTACTCACAGGTGATTTTAACATGGTTTTAGCGGGAAATAAATTGGTAAATGTGCCCAAGTAGTTTGAAGCTATTATTTAAAACAAAAATGCTTTCTGGTAAGCATATGTAAAAAAGAGCACTAAATAAAGTGCTCTCGTGACGAGATTCATTTTGTAACGACTATTTTATATAGAAAGGAACTCAGAATATTATATGAGTACCCATTTAATTGAGTGCCTTTTACAAATAAAAGAGCAGTTAGCAAAAGCTAACCGCTCTAATCATGGAATATGGTTAAGAAATGGGTTGTCTACATTATTGACGGAATATTTAATTTTATTTAGAGAGACTTATATATTACAAATTAGATTATGATATTTACAATTACCCATATCGCCCAGAAAAGAACTAAAAATTCTATTGAAATCCAAAGCGCTTTTTTCTCAGGTTTTTTAAACTCTTTTATTAAAGAGAAAACAGCACTAATTTCTATAAAGATGAAAAGAGCAAGTCTTATTGTATCAGGCATTTTAACCACTCCTAATTTGAATTAAATTCATTATATAACGATTTTTAAATTTTTAGATAATTATTGGTGAAAATTAAGCAAAATTTAAACAAAATGAACCTTTGGGGGGAAAGTAAGGAATAACAATGGGACTAGGAAACCGTGGAAATGAAGTAGAGCAACAGCAAGGTGGGACTAATCTGTTTTCTGAGATAAGGAATACAGGACATGTTAGTAATATCAGAGTCAAACAGATTGATAAGGTCATACAATACGCTTGAGATAATGACGAGGCAGTGGTTAATAAGATTTTCTCCTATTGTAGTAAAATGGAGGTTATTATGTACAAGAAAAAAGAAGCATACTATGTATATGTGTATATATTTAGAGACAAAATTACAAAATCAATAAAAATAGAACCATGGCGTTCATTGAGAGAAGAAATGAATGTTCTAGGTCTTAAGAACAGTGATATTTTTCAAATTCAAATGATAGGGTACGATCCAAACAAAGAAGACAAAGAAAGTGAACTACCCACCACTTAACGTCCTAACAGACTGTTTGAAGTGGGGACTTCTCGGTTAGTCGTTACTTTTTGGTAGCTAACGAATTCGTCCTAAGACAGCCGAGCTAACTCCCTTGTTCCAAGGGTTATTTTATTGCTATCTATGCTAACGCCAATAGGCGTATTGCTTCATTTTTGATATTGATAGCTGCGTTATAATCTCTATCGAGATTTACACCGCATATACAAGAATAGACTCGCTCAGACAATGACATATTTTTCACATTTCCACAACTGCTACATGTTTTTGTGGAAGGAAACCATTTGTCTATTTTCACAAGCTGTTTGCCTTGTTCATGTAGTTTATAAGCTAAGAAAGAAGTGAACATACCCCAAGCATTATTAGCGACGCTTTTTCCAAAATGAAGTGCTTGCGATATTCCTTTCATATTTAGATCTTCAATAGCTACAACATCAAAATGAGTAGCTAACTCTTTAGAATTATGGTGAAGGAAGTTCTTACGTTGTTTATTCCAACTCCCTGAACCTTTTGTACGTCTTGATAATACTCGTTGAGCCTTTGCTAATCGATCTAACATTTCACGATAGAACTTAGGATAATTGGCTCTCTCATCCTCAGAACTGACGTATAATTGATCCATCGCAAAGTCTAATCCAACAACTGTTTCTACTTCTTTTTGTACAATCTCTTTTTCGTATTCAGTCAAAATGGACACATAGTATTTACCAGTAGGTGTCATAGAAATCGTACATGACTTGATTATATGGCCTTGTGGTATTTCTCTATGCTGTTTGATACGTACCATTTTCAATTTTGGCAATTTGATATGACCGTTAAGCAACATAATATTTCCGTTCACTACATTCGTTGTATAAGACTTTCTGTCTTTTTTGCTTTTGAATGTTGGGAAGTCATTTTGACCACGAAAGAAATTTTTATAGGCAGTTTGCAAGTTTAGTTGAGCATTTGCCAAAGCTAATGAATCAACTTCTTTTAACCACTCAAATTCTGCTTTGTCATATCATTTCACCTCACTTTTCACTTTGATTTTCAATATATGTTTTTACTACGTCTATTGGCGAACCACCAGTAGTTAGTAAGCAAAAACTTCTTGACCAAAACATCTCTTTCCAAAGTTTCTTTTTTACTTGTGGAAAGTCTCTTTTAATAAGTCGAGAACTTGCACTTTTATAAGCATTGATGAATTTTGTCATTTCTGTATTAGGGTGTGCCTTGAACAAAATATGAACATGGTCTACATCATGATTCCATTCAACTAATGTGATGTTATAGTTTTCAGATAGTCGAACAAACATATCTTTTGCATAGTCTGACATATCATCATCAAACACATTTCTTCTGTATTTCACGACCAACACAAGGTGATAATACAACAAGAATACTGAATGGTTATTACTATCTAATTTCATTTATATACCAGCCTTTATAATTTATAAGACTGATTATATCAGAGGCAAAATAAAAAGGAAAACCTTTTGGCTACGCCAAACCGAAATTCATCTCCCACCTATCGTTGGGCTATGCCCTTCACACGCTTGAGGAAGGAGAATTCTTTTGGCAAATTCGTTAAATAAAAATGGAACATGAAAAGTCTATTTTTATTTTTTAAGTGTAAATTAGGGCTTGTATTTTTAAAATCGTATAGCTATAATATGAAAGTAATAAGATTTTACAATAAAATAAAAATTAATCAGTTCGCATATAAGAGAAGACCTCAATATGCGCCATGTCCTTAGGGGACGTGTGCGTGTATTGGGGTCTTTTTGCGTTTTGCGAGCAAAAACATCCGGAGGTGCAGGAATTATGTTGAATTGGTTGTCTGCAAAACTTATGACAACATCAGTTGGAGATTTCTTACTGGCAAAAGGTAGTTTTACGAAGGGCCTTGGTGGTAATGGCGGTAAAGGCGATGCTGCAACTGTCCAAAATAGTATGAATACCCTTGTAAAAACATTAATTGGTTTTGGTAGTATTTGGGTAGTTGCTTGTGTTGTATTCGCAGCTATTAAACTTTCCGGTGCGCAAGGGAAGAACCCTGAAAACCGTACACAAGCTATGATTGGTTTAGCTTGTGCGGCAATTGGAGGCTTTGTCATGATCAAAGCGTACGACATCGCAGCTTGGGTTGCAACAATCTAACATAAGAGTATGTACAAGCTCTCCTCCATTTGGGGAGAGCTTCTCTTATACAAGGGAGGAAACAATATGAGAAAAGTAACTGTTCCTGTTGACATGACTTCGGAACAAAAAACGCTGTTAGGTGTATTAAGTAAACGCCAATTGATTTATCTATTAGGTGGCGGGGCGGCTCTTTATTTATATGTACCATTTTTATGGCGGCTATTTGCACCTATTGATGCGGTAGTAGCGTTTTTTATTTGCTTAATTTTAGCACTACCAACGGTAGTAGGTGTAATAGCGTTTGCTTTTATTTATAAAGAAAAACAGCACATGTATCTAGATAGATTTTTACTTATCAAAATGCGTAGCCGTTCCGAAAAAGGGAAGTGGAGAAAAGGGTACGAGCCAACTACATGGGTAAAGGAGAATTTATAGATGTTGGAAATAATATATTTTACGGCGATAGCCATTGTAGGATTTTTCTTTTATCGGAAAATGAACGGAAAACCGCTGTTTGGGTCTAAGAAAAAGGGGAAAAAGCAAGGCGGAGTAGAGAAACACACTGCTGAAAAAAGTGGAAAGAAAAATAAAAAGAATATGCCTGCCGAATCAGAAGTTGATGAGGATAATGTTGATTTCTTTAACGCTTTTGTAGAAGACATTAAGGAAATTGATAATCATATGATTCGTTATCATGATGATACATTTGTCTTGATTGCGGAAGCGCATCCAGTTAATTATTACTTACTCTCCAATATGGAACAAGAAGCGATTGATATCAAAATTGAATCATGGTTAACCACATTAGAGTTTAATACAAAAGTATATATTCAAAGTAAGTTTGTAGATTTAACAGATCCTGTACGAAAAATGACAGAAACGATGAAAGGTGCGAAGGACCTTACACCAGAGACAGTACTATATGGTCAAGAAGTTATCGATAACTTAGAGTACTGGCAACGTTCGCAACCTCGATATGAGCAAAAGCGTTATTTAATTTATCCATATAAGGTTGATATTAGTACAATTACTGCTGATACAGAGGAAGAGTTGGAGGAAAAGATTGTGGATAAGGCGTTTAACGAATTGTACCGTCGTTATAATGCTTCTCGAAATTTACTATCGAAAGCAAAAATTAATGTAGAAATGTTAACGAAAGATAAATTAATAGAACTTTTATACGTAGCGTTTAATCGTCGTAAAGCTGTAAAAGCGCGTTTCCAGGACTTAATTGAAAACGAGAATTTCTCCTTATATTCAACCAGTGAGACGAATGAGAGAAAACTAGAGTTACTGAAAAAAGTACTAGCGGAAGAAAAGACAGAAAAATCAAATAATGGAGTGGCGTAATTATGAAGTTATTCGGAAAAAAGAAAAAAGAAAAGAAAAAAATAGAAGCAGAAGAAAAAGATGAATTGGAACTAGAGGAGGAAGAGTTGGAAGAAGAGGAAATACCGACGCAATTAGACAATCAAACTACAGTATTTGATGTCATTGCTCCAGAAGGAATGAAAATTGACGCAGAAGATTATGGAGTAATTAAACAATCCTTAGGAAGTAATACGTTCTTCCGCCCGTTTTATATTCCACGTGATGGGTATCCACGTATGATGCAAACCAATTGGTTGAACATGTTAACTTCAGCTGGGGAAGTGGATGTGATGATCGATATACATAAAGAGCCAAAAGCCAAAGCAATGCGATTATTAGATATGCAGCTTACTATGCTACGTTCGAATCTCTCTTTCCAACGTACACGAGGAAACATTGACCAAGAAAAAGATTTAGATGCAAAAATTCAAGATACTAACAATTTAATGGATGAAATCCAGTTCAATGAAAATGATTCCTATATGGTGAGTACAATGGGTGTTGCGTATGCCGAATCAAAGAAAGAATTGGACGTTCTATGTGAGTATATTGAAGATGAAATGCAAGCATCACACTTTAAGATAGCAAGTACTTGGAATCGTGTGAAGAGTGGTTTGAAAGCTGTTATGCCACTAGGTGCACCAAATACTCTGCAAGATACCTATCGAAATATCGATAGACGTGCTCTATGTACATTTGCACCTTTTGTGTCAGGTTCCGGAAGATTTAACGGAGGTATACCGATAGGAAAGAACAAAATTACTGGGCAAGTAGAATTTTTAAATTCTTTCGGGAATGCAGATTATCGTCCACCAAACTATAACATTGGTGTGACGGGGATCTCAGGTTCCGGGAAAAGTTTACTTTTAAAAATGAAGCTCGCTCGTGAAACATCACTTGCAGATACGCATGCAATGATTATTGACCCAGAAGGTGAATTCGTAAAAATTACAAAACGTTTAGGTGGTATTAATTTAAATATTTCGCCTGAAAGTAATATCATTATCAACCCTTGTGCAATCGCTGTAACAGAACTTCAGATTACGGATAAAGATGAAGAGCTAGAAGCACTTGAACAATATGATAAGAAAGAACTTGTAGAGCGTGATGGCGTGAAGTATGTAAGATTTGTACCGATTTTAGAGAAAATCAATGAAATACTTGGATTCTTTGACATTATTATTCGCGGACAAGATTTTGATCAACCAGGATTAAATGTATTCCAGCGTACAATGCTAGAAGATGCCATTCGTGAAGTGTTTGATAAACATGGTATTACCTCACATCCTTCCTCTTTATATACAGATGAAGTGAAGAAGGTGGATGGACAATTAATTCAGTCTCAAGTAAGAAAGCCAGAACCAGAGTTAAAAGAAATCTACGATGTCATAGTAGAACATCATGGAGACGATGTGAAAGCAGAAGAATTAATTGCCGCAATTCGTCCGTTCTTACGCGATGGTTCAAAACCATTATTTGATGGGCAAAGTCATTTTGGCCGTGGTGTAGAAACACAGTTAAATGAATCACGCGTTGTTAATTTTAACATTAGTCATTTAGAGGAAGGATTTTTAAAACCAATCGCTTTCCACGTTATCTTGAACTATATTTGGGAGCATTGGATTAAGAGTCCAGAACATGCTATCAAACGAAAAGTACTGTATGTGGATGAGATGTGGCAGTTTATTGATTATGAACAAACGGTTAACTTCTTAGAAAAAGTAGCACGTCGTTCACGTAAAAGAAATGCTGGTATGTGTTGGGCGAGTCAGGACTTTGTTCGTATTTTAGAAAATGTGAAAGCACGTGGTATCTTGCAATCTACTTTCTCTTATTTCTTCTTAGAACAAAATAAGATTGATAAGAAAAAAATCCAAGAGAACTTTAACTTAACTGCTGGAGAGTTAGATATTATTCTTAACAACCCTGGAAAAGGAGAAGGAATCTTCCGTGTAGGAGATAGTTCGGTTTGGATTCAAACAGATCCATCAGACAAAGAAATGATGTTCATTGAATCGAATGAAGCGGTACTACAAGAGCTTTTAAATAACATGAAGAAAGTACAAGGGTACGCAGGATAATAGCATACCCTTGAAAAGGAAGGTGAAATTATGCTTGAGAAAATAATAGATTGGGTCGGTGGCCTTATTATTCATATGGTAAAGGCCCTCCTAGCGCCTATTTATGGATTTATGGATACTATTCCAGTTCTAGTCTTTGGTGGAGATAATGCTAATCTAGATTTTTTATATTCAAAGAATGCGGTTACGAATGTATTAGATACCGGTATGCCTGTTATGTTTAAGCTTGTTGCCTTTTGTGTCCTTGTCAGTGTAGTGATTACAGCAGCAAAATATTCAGCAACAGCTATGAATCCAAATAATCGCACGGCATTAATTGAATATGCAAAAGACTTAATGATTATCTCGATTTGCCTCTGGCATTTAGATTTCTTTTATAATTTTGTATTTGATCTAAACAATTGGATTACATTGGAATTTAAAGAGGCGATAAATGGAGTAAATAACGGGAATTTTAACCCGGATCAACAAATACCTTTATTAAAGTCGGGACTGTCTGACAATAAAACAATTACAGAGCTTTCAATGAAAGGGCATGAAAACGATTATATGTTTATCATATTCGGACTATTTATTGAAGCTGGATTAATGATTTGGGCGAATTTCTATTATTTAATGCGCGCAGTGACATTGTACGTATTAATGTTATTAGGTCCTGTAATGGTAGGAATGTGGTTATTTCCACAAAAGAAACAACAAACGTTATATTGGATTCGCGAGTTTATGGGAGCAGTATTAATTCAAGCGATTCACGCAATTACCTTATGGTTAGTCATTACACTTATTGGGGACGCAAAAAATCCTATTATAAAATTAGTATTACTTGCCATGTTTATCCCAGTTGGTGAGATTGTGAAAAGCTTTATCGGCCTGAGCACCAATGCATCAGGTGGTATTCATAGAGCGGGTACGATGATGGGGATGGGTGCTTTAGCAAGTGTGGCTGGATTGGTTAAAGGTATTCGAGATGACTATCGTAATTCAAAAGCAAAACCGGATGATAAAGGGGATAAAGAAAAGACAAAAGAAGATGCGGATAACCCGAAAGATGCATTAGGAGCGAATTTAGGGACAGATGTTGGTACAACATCTCGTGCAGCTCGTATGTTAAAAGTAGGTCAAATTGGAAGTTCAATTGGTAAAGCAACGACAGGACTTGCAGGTATGGCAGCGGGAGCTGGTCTTGGACCGGGAGCGATGGTAGTAGGCTCGCAAGTTGGAAGTGCATTAGGTGGTGCTCCTGGTGCAGTGGCCGGTAGAAGTGTTGCTGCAGTCGGTGAAGGGGCTGTAGCCTTAGGAAAACATATTAGTTCGAGTGTAAAGAAGGGTGCGGACACGTATTCAAATCTAAATGGTGAATCGTATCCGGAACTAACCGATGAAGATATCGCACAGGATTTAGCTACAAAAGATTTTGAAAATTGGAAAGCGGATAATCCTGATTCTGCAGTTGCAAGCCGCTTAAAACAAGCATTCCCTAATGCTTCTGATACAGAGATTGCTAAAAAAGTAGCGAAAACAAATAGTGATCAAATGTCTCGTTTCACAAATCAGCGGAAACAAGATTTACAAAATATGAAGAAAACCGCTACACCCTATGGAAATGCTAGAGATTTAGTTAACGCTGCAACGAATGCATTCCAAAAGGGCTATGAGGCAGACCATAAAGATGCGTTTATGAGTCAGTTACCAGAAAATATGTCAGTGGAAGAGAAGGAGAAACACTGGAACGACCATCTGAGCGCAAAAGTACAAGGATTTAGGAACCACGCAGAACAGGCGGCAATAAAAGTAGGAGCCATGCTAGGTGAAGCGAAGGATAAGCAAGGAAATAATCTGTTTGATAAGTCCTATGTGGATAAAGATGCGTTTGCTTCTCGACTCGCATTAGGGAAAATTGGAAAAGAAATTGAGGGAGTAAAGGGAGAAACGTTAGAAAGTGGCCATCAAAATATGGGACGAGTAGGTGCTCTTGTCGGTGCTTCTAGTGCTGCATTCAAGAAGGCTTATAGTGCAGACCATAAGGCTGGATTCATAAAACAATTCCCTGCAGATATGCCGCAACAAGAAAAAGAAGCAGCATGGAATAAACATTTGGATCAAAAAGTACAAGGATTTAAAAATCATGCACAACAAGCGGCAGTACAAGCGGGAGCGATGCCCGTACAGGCAAAATATACGAGTGGTAAGAGTCTTCATAATCAATCGTATATTAATAAAGATGCCTTTGCTTCGCAATTAACGAAAGGTTTACAAGGCCATGCAAGTCTTGGAACGGTGAGCCAACAAGTAGGTTCTGGAATTACTAGTGCGATTCAAGGTGTTCGTTCACATGGCGCTGCGACAGGTGGTGCAATTAATAAAGCCGTATATGCAGCGACACAAACGCAAGCGAGTATTGCACGTGCAGGAGATCTTTCCGTTGCGGAAATCGAACGCTCTTATGCAGATGCATCAACAAGTGTAGCGAATATTGCACAAAGCGCTGGTAAAATATCTATCCCAACTTCCGCAGTGGGACGTATGACACAGCAAAGTACAAAACTTGGCATGAGTGTAATGGAAGGTGTAAAACACCTTATGCTTGCGGATCGTATTGATACGGTATCAAATGCATACTTTAGTGCTGCGAGTGCTGTACAACAATCCGGAGGGAATGCAGTACAAAGAGTGATAAGTGGGACCAATGCTGCTGTCAATACATCATTAGGTGGGAATGCAGCAGAACGCCATTATAATGTAACAAAAGGGTTAAGTTATGCAGTTGGTGTAATTGGTGGTGCAGGTGCTTATCAAGCGACTGCACGTATGGTAAGTAAACATAACCCGTATAACAAAGCTGTTCAAACAGAAGCAAAAGAAATTCAAGAGATTCAGAGAATGGTACCAACAACAACGGATGCTACTGGAAATCAATCTGTTACTGAAGGGGCAGTACGCCTTGTTGTGACAAATAATAAATCATGGATTGAAGCAAAAGATTCCAGTGGTATGACGCAAGTTGTATCCCGTTATGGTAGTGGAGATAGTCGAGTTCACGAGGGACAAGTTGTATATAAAGATTTAAATATTTCTGGTGGACAATTAAAGCCGTATAAGAGTGGTATTATAGAGTCGCCAGCTTATATCCAAGATTCCAGTGGTGGCAAAATTAGTATCAGTCGTGATTTTAATATAAACCCAAATCAATTGGTAGGAAATCAAAATCAAAGACCTTTACAACAGAAAGCAGTATTTAGCGAACCGCCACTTACAGTGAATCATAAGGTAGACAATGGTCATTTCTATATGTCTGATTTGGACCAAGGTGGCTATCAAAATGTACAAATGGTTGTTGAAAGAGATCGTAGTTACATGGTTGCGACAACTACAGACGGTACAGTGTCACGTATTTCTCCGTTCGGAAAAGGAGATACACGATTACAAGCAAACCAAAGGATTGAAAGGGTTTGTGAAGTGAAAGATAGCAGTATTAAGCCGAGAGAAGAAATTCTAGTAACCCAAACACATGAAGAAGTTGTACGTACAGAGACGCATCTGAATTTATCAGAACATGATCCACAAAATCTGATTCCATTTGCGCCAAACCCTCGCTTAGCACAGCGAAAAAGAAGAAATAATGAAAATGGAAAGTATGGAGTGACAAGTCTATGAGTCAAAATCCTAACGATCCAAATGAACAGAAAAAAAGTAACCCTTTAAAAGATGTAGCTGCACACTTTATTAAGAAAAAAGGGATGCAAGCGCGCGGGAAGATGGCAAAATTAGCAGGGAAAGCAGGAAAGGCGGCAGCGAAAGCTGCTGCCAAAATGCTAAAAGCAGGTATACTAAAAATTGTGGGTGCTGTTATAGCAGCGGTTGGAGTGCCTGCCGCTTTGATTATGGGAGTAATTATTGCTGTGTGTGTGATTTTAGTCTCTTTTGTACCTTTTACCGATGATGAAAGTAAGACAGAGGAACAAGTAAAAAAATATATGGAAGTTTCAATGGCTCTGAATGTGGATTGGAAAGAGGTTGTCGCTTTTGATATGGCGCGATATGATAATGACCTCACCGGTAAAGATCCACATGATGCGATTTCATATTTTTTGGATATCCAATATGAAGAATATACGGAAAAAGAGGTATGCGAGGCGGGACCGAATGGTCCTTGTGAAAAAAAGAAAAAAGAGATGCAAAAAACCAAATCTGAAAGTTACTCTGGACCAGATGTAAAAAAGATATTAGGAGATACAGATTTTAAGAAAAAAATAGATGAGATTAATGCGAGTGGAAGTAAAAAAGTGACAACATCTTCCCATGGGCTTGAGAAAGCCATGGAACTCGCAAAGTTTAGTAAGAGTCAAAAAGAGCGTGCGCGTGAGATATTGGAAGCTGGGTTGTTAGAGGCAACGTATGGACATCTTGCACCTTCTAGTAATTTCGTTGGTGGTATGTGTGTAGGTAATGTGAGTCCTGGCGGGGAGCCTGTCAATCTTAATGAAAAGGTAACAGGGTATCTTCCTAAAATTAAAGAGATGGCAGAAAAACATGGTGTTGCTGAATATGTTGGCGTTCTAGCAGCTCAAATGATGCAGGAATTAGGAGGAGCAGGAAATGACCCAATGCAGGCGTCAGAGGGTCATTATGGAGATTTAAGTTCATCTTGTATAGGTGTAAAAGGAAATGCTCGTATGGGCTGCATCAAAGATCCGAATATTTCTATTGAAGCCGGTGTATTGGAATTTAAAGATGTGTTAGGACAGGCGAATGGAGACATCGCTCTCGCCCTGCAGTCTTACAATTTTGGCTCAGGCTTCATTAGCTATGCATTAGCTAAAGGTGGCTATTCAGAGGAAACAGCCATTGAGTTCTCAAGAAGTAAGAATCATTTAAACCCAGCTGGTTGCTCCGATCCGAATAACTTCCGAACCAAGGTAAATGCGTGTTACGGGGATTTTACGTACGTTTCCAAAGTTTTGAAATATTACAAAGATTTAGGTTGTGTGGCAGCTGGAGATGGAGAATGGATTTCTGATAAAGGGTGGAAATGGCCAACGAAATCAGGGCGTATTACAGATACATTTGATGCGGTTCGTGGTGGAAAGCAACATAATGCTGTAGATATTGGGGCCATGACCGCCGGAAAAGCTGGAGATCCCGTGTGGTCGATGGAAGCAGGTATTGTAACAGCCCAAACAGGAAATGTAAACGGTGGTGGTCTAGGTGTCTATATAGACTATGGAAATGGTATTGTATCCCGTTACTTACATTTGAGTAAAATATCAGTTGCATCAGGAACTATGGTGACAAAAGGACAAATAATTGGGGAGATGGGCGGTTCTAACTATGATAGAGATACTGGTCTCCTTAATATGAATGGATACGCTGTCCATTTAGATTTCCAAATACGTATTAACGACCAACCAACTGATCCAATGAAATTCTTTAAGAAAAATGATGACCCAGGATTATCATCAGGTGGTTCTCCTATAATGACAAATGCTAAACGACAAAAGGTATTGGAAGAAGCGAAAAAATGGCTAGGACAAGGGAAAGTGAGATATGTACTAGGGGATCGTAATCCACCAGGTGGCACGTCAGATTGCTCAGGATTTACACAGTATGTCTTTAGAACAAGTATAGGTGTACAACTTGGAGATTGGACAGGTGCTCAAGTTGGGCAAGGTAAACAAGTAGCAGACATCAATCAAGCGCAACCAGGTGATCTTATCTTCTATGAAAACCCAGGGCATGTTGCAATTTACATGGGGAATCAAAAAATGATTCATATTGGCGATAACAAAGGTGTACAAATAACAGGTCTAAACTATACGGCAAGAGGTCAACATATGACGCAAATTCGTAATGTTATAGACTGATTTGGGATGTGAAGAAATGAAGAAAGTCATAAATGTGCTAGCGAATCTGCCTCGTAAGTACTTAGTTATATTGGGGATTATTGTGTTAGTAGTAGGCGTTGCTACTTATAATACTATTCATCGTTACATGATGAAATCACAAATGCAAGAGGAAGAGCAAGTAAACCAAGATGAAATAGAGATGCTCGGAGATAAGCCAAAGGGATTTGATACAAAAGAGGAGGAATATATCGCGAAAACAAAAACAGTAGAGGACTTACTACGAAAAATTTCTAATAGTAGTTATGATGTCCCGTATTTGTTTACAAAGGCTGGATTTGGTATTGAACCAATGAAAATGACAAGTAATGAGCGTATGCTGGCTACAGAAGCTGTACAACGATATTTCCTAAATGGGGATAAGTTTTACAATGCGCGAATTACCAAAATCGACCGTGGAAAAAAAGTAGATACGTTTCATATTGAAGTTTTAATTCAACAGGTAAACTTCTTAGAACCACGACAATTTAAAGTGCGGGTAAACCAATATGCACAAATTGTAACACCAATTGCACAAATTCCACATGGACAAGAAGAAGTACCTGTGGATTAAGAAGGAAATGAGGGGTGTGGAGAAAAACACAACCCTTTTTTAAAAAATAAAACCGTGGTTAAAAGAAATTTATATATATCGCTAAAATAAGATGAATATGGAGGGATACAAATGAGGATGTTAATTACACATATGAGTTGTTACAAAACTAAAAAAATCCTTATTTGAATAGAGAAGCCCTAGAGTTAGGGGGTCTAGGGCTTCAAGTCTGAGTATATCTCACACGGCATTATAAAGAGAAAAGAACGTATTGAAGATAACATATGAATGTTTCATAAATGTATCAAAAAAGTGAACAAATTTTTTATTTTATTAATTTGTAGGTTGATACAGTTCCCCAAACGAAAAGAACCAAATAGAAAAGTCTTTGTAGTAGACCTGCAGGTAAGGGGAAAAGAAAAACAAGTGAGATAAGAATTATTATTACTATTAAGCTTAGTAAACAGAAATATGTCCATTTTCTAGCTTTTTTAAGATTCTTAGCAAAAATAAATAATCCTGGAAATACAGTAAGCATACCTATCCAAACTAGAATAGAATGTCCAATTAGGTTTATATCTGCAGGAATTAATCCTGAAACTATAGTGGAGACTCCTATTATAAGTATAAAAAATGTTGCAATTCTATTAATTCTTGTTTTTTCTAGATGCTGTGAAATATATAGTACTCCAATACAAAATGTTATTCCATTAATAATAAAGAGTAAATTCATCCAAAAATGATTAGGGGAGCATATTTCATAAGGAGCTATTTCGTAGGTGAATTTTCCACAGGTTGTTACACCTAGATCACTCATTGCGTGGTGCAAATAGTTATAAGGTGCTGTAGAAGTGAAAATAAAGAAAGGTTCAATTAAAAAGTATAGGCAAGTTGCAATACAGCTAAATAAGCCAATCCTATTTGATATATACATTAGATTCCTACTTAGAAAAAAGTATATTTCCATTATAGGTGGTTACATCATCAAAATTAAAAAATTGCAATTTGAGAATCGATAATCCTGTTCAATAATATAGGATTTTCTGGACAAATGTGTTTAGCGGAAAGACGTAGAAAAAATGGATGGAGCAAAAGTAAACCAAAATCGTTAATTGAATAAAAAAAGTGAAGGGTAAATACATAAACATGAATAATAGTAATTTACATAAATCAGGTTATATCATACTTATATATTTTATAATGACTCAATTTGTTGGGATTATAGGTGTCCAATTGCTTGCGAAGACAGGTTGGTATGATATTCAGGGAAACCAACAGCAAGCAATCCAACAACTTCTCGTGCATTGGGAACTAATTGGGTTTTCACTTACGTTGATAATCTTTTTTCTTATATATAGAAAAGAGATAATGAAAGATACGAAGTTATCAATTAAATTATCAAGAAACTCATTTGTATGGATTTTAGTTGGGATCATATTAATATTTCTTGGGCAGATGGTTGGCAGTCTTTTAGATAAGAGTATATTCCAGCTTACTACGCAATCAGCAAATACGTCTAGTACAGTTGCTGCTGCAGTAATATCTCCTGTGGAACTTATTTCAATTGTTCTTCTTGCACCTTTAGTAGAAGAGTTTGTTTTTCGTTATGCGGCCATAAATATTTTAACACGAAGATTTACACAAACTTGGAGTATATTAATAAGTTCATTGTTCTTTTCTATTATGCATTTTGACTTTCCATTTATATTTGGATATTTTTTAATTGGACTTGTGCTTGCTATGGTGTATGTGCGTACTAATCGGTTACTAGTATCATTTTTTGTTCATGCAATTATGAATTTAATAGTTGTTATGTTTCAAGTTATATGATGAAAAATATATTGATAAGTGGTGTTATTTGTTATTAACACCACTTATTATTTTAAAACATGAATTTAGTAATGAAATAGCCAAATTCATAACCGGTTCTTATTATTCCAGCTCCTAATATTATATATAGAGAATACTTCATAAAAAGATTCTCGTTTAAGTAGTTTTTTAGATTATTCATGTTGAATCCTCCATCTGAATTTTATTCGCTTGACTGTGATGTGTCGATCCTTCAAATAAGCTTAAATCTATCATTGTATATACTTAGTCTTTAATCTGTTTCATTAATGCTTTAGCTGCTAAAAATAACATGAAACTATTGAGGGTTAAACCTGCTAAATTTACGTAAAAGAAATTTGATTTTGTAACATTGTATATACCCATTAATACAAAACTGAAAAAGATAAATGAAGCTATTATAAGGGATACTATTTTTTGCTTATTTGTGTATGAGTTCATTATTATCACCCTTTAAGTTTAATATATGGATATAATTATATCATGAATTAATGTATGTAATTAACTATAAGATAGATATCTATGGGGATTTATATTTTTTCTTTTACAGGATAATAAGGCAGCAGATTAACATGTACAATTTGTTATACATGTTAATACTAAATTCTATAAAGAAAGACACCCTAAGGTGTCTTTCTTTATCTTGAACCATCTAAATTTTAATAATATGTATTGGACCCCCATCCAAATATTATTTTATCGTGTTAAATAATTTTATATATTGAGAAATATAATAGGTTATCCCTTGTAAACTCCTTTTCTCCATACCCACTCAATAGGACCATAACGGAAATATTTGCTCCAAATTTTGCTGAATATAATTTGCACAAAAATAATTAAAATCCCGAAGATACATAGTTGCCAGTAATATACCTGTGAGGCATCCTTAAAGCACAACGAAAGAATGACAAGAGTTAGTATACTTTGACTAATGTAATTCGTTAAAGCATACTTGCCTACGTTCATAAAGGTTTGCAGACATTTTATATATTTTTTATTCTCACAAGCTTTAAGTAGAGTACAAATATAGAATATAGCTAGCGCTTTCCCTCCAAATAGAATCCATAGTTGTACATCCTTAGAGTAATAGACATCCGCTTTTATAAAGTAGTAGATAATAGGGTAAGAGAGAAGACATGAAATGCATAACGAACTCCACTGTAAAAATCTAATTTTCTTTATTAATTCCGGCACCCTTTTAAAAATATTTTTCTTACCAGCCCATAAGCCGATTAAAAATAAGCCTATATATTCTGGAATTCCAATTAGTAGTTGTCGGAGTTCCTCTATCATCAGAAAAAACAAACGTGCTTTTACTTGATATAAATAATGTGTAAATAGATTTACCGTGTGGTTGGTAGTGTTGCCTGTAAACATATATTGATAGTAAGTTGGTACTTCAGGAATAGAAGAACTTGCTTGTAAAAATATAATAATATGTAATACATAACTAACCGTTAGGAAACTACAACCAGCTATAAAAATAAGCTTAGTAGATTGCTTATAAAAGAACAATAGAATAAATCCAGCTATAGCATACGCATGTAGAATATCTCCATACCATAGAAAGGTGAAGTGAAGTAAACCGAAGGCTAATAAAATACACAGTCTGCGAATAAACAACTTATACATGAGATATCCTTTTACTTCTGCATTTTTCATAAAGATATAAAATCCTACTCCAAATAAGAATGCGAAAATAGTGTAGAACTTTGCTTGTATAAACAAATCTGCTAAAAAACGAATCGCTTTATCTGTACCAGAGTAACCTGCCTGATTAAAGGGATCTAGCCCCGTCATAGTAGGTAGATTCACAAAAAGGATACATAGTATGGCGATACCTCTTATTATGTCTAAAGATTGAATACGGGCGTTTTGTTTCATGTTAATTCTCCTTTCGTACAAAGAAAAACGAGCACTATACTAGCTAGCACTCGAATTACGTCTTGCAAAGAATCCATCATAAGTAGCAGCTGACACTACTCCTTCTAGGCGTTCAACTTCTTCACCCCTGTTATAAGCTACAACAACTGGAGTACCTGGAATGTCGAACTCTTGAAAGGCACTTTGATTTTCTGGTGTAGAGATATCAATACGATAGATGGTTCTATCATGCTTTTTCGACATACTATTGATATCCGGTGCAGCTTTTTTACAAAAATGACAGGTTGGTTGATAGTAATACGCAATGAACTCTTCATGGGATTGTATTTTTTGCTTTAATTCTTCTTTTGAAATATCTCTAATATTTTTGGGTGATCCTGTTGTTTCTGCAGCTGACACAATTGTTTTGTTTTGTGTTACAGTCTCTGGGTTAACAGATTCATTTTTAGTTAAAGTAAAGATTGTGATACCAATAACACATAAAGTTGTTATAACTGCTCCAATTTTGTAGATTTTTTTCATAGTATATTCCTCCTTAAAATAAAAAAAGGACAAACCTCGCCCGAGTTAACAGGGCGTAAGGTTTGTCCTTCACGCTACGTACAATAAAGTATAAACAATGGAAACAAATTTTCTATCTATATAATAACATAAAATTTATATAGATTGCTATAATAATTTTAGAGGGAAGAAAAGGGTTAATTAAGTAAAAATAATTTCACGTACCAAATTAAAGTTAAAAAACTATACCCATCACAATAAGGGGATACAGAACAGCAATTACGCAAGAAATTAAAATTAGACCTGTTAAAAAATAAATTGGCAGAAGAGCATGTGAAAGTTACAGAAAGTGAACTCAAAGCACTATATGATACAAAAAAACGAAATTACATATAAGCCATATTCTATTAGCAAACGAGGCATAAGCTAAAGAAGTAAAAGCGAAACTAGATTCTGGGGAAGATTTCACTAAGTTAGCCATAGAATATTCTCAAGATAGTGCAACTAAAAACGTGGGTGGCGACATGGGGTTACTTCAATCTGGCAGTATGATACCCGCATTTGAAGACAAAGCTTATGAGTTACAGGTTGGACAAATAAGCGAACCGATACAAACCGATTACGGTTTTCATATTATAAAAATACTAGATAAACAAAAACTTCCGTCATTTAAAGAAATGAAACCTCAACTTACTGCCAACTTATTTGAACAAAATATGGATCCACAAAAACTGCAGAACGAAAATGGAAAGTTAGTTGATAAAGCAGATTTAAAAATTAATGAGGAAACACTATAAGGCATGTATAAAAAGAAAGAAGTAATTGAAAAAACTTCACCAAGATAGGAATTTATTAAGCAGAATCAATCATTATTTCATAATAAAAAATACCAAACAAGATGATATTGTTTTCCAATGAGATAAAATGTATAATGAGAGTGTAGAGATAAACCTTTTATTAAAGGTTTTAACTCACTAACTATGTGCATAATAATAAAAGACGAGATGCTGGTAACATCCCGTCTAATTTGTAACTGCTGCCGTTAGGTGGTAGATTGCAAAGTTTAATTATTTTTTCTTTGAACCACCTTTCTTACGTTTGGCAGACGTCTGGGTGGTTCTTTTACTTTTATTATTACGTTTTGCTACTAACTTGTTAGCACAAGCAGTTGCAAAAGTTGTTATGAACACTGTTACGAATAGTTTCGTAGTGTCCTGTAATAATTGTTGTAAAAATTCCATATCGGTTACACCTCCTTTCCCTCTAAATTAAGAGAAAGAAAGGCTGCAACCTCCCACCACACGCCTTCAGTTACTAGCTATATTATACCATAATTAGAATACGTTATAGTTTATATTTTATTTTAAAACTTATTATTGCAGAGAGTATTGAAGATAAATATCTTAAACGCTTTTTTATGAAATTTACCCTTTCTATTACCTAACTCCTATAAATGTCCGCTAATAATTTATGAATTTACAAAAAACTCATGATAAACACACATTAAATCCACTCAAAATTATATAAATAGTTCATGACATATAAAACAAATTAATCACTATATAAGTATATTGCAAATAAAAAATACTATTAGAAAGTGAGGATATATCATGAATAGAATTCTAGATACTAATATTGATACTCAAATTCCCGAAGATGATATCGAACTATTAAAGGCAATGGCACACCCATTATGACTACATATCATTAATGAATTAACTAATAAGAAAACGTTAAATGTAACTCAACTACAGAAATTTCGAATATTCCACAATCTACAACATCTCAACATCTATCTAAACTAAAAAGGAACGTTCTACATGCTGAAAGAAAAGGGCTAGAGGTATACTACTCTATAAACAATTCGAAAGCAGATAAAATTGTAGAAATCCTCAATGTTTCGAATATAAATTAAAACAAAAATATAACCAAATAAGAAGCCGTTATAGGGGTCTCGCCACATCGCTATCCAGCTAAAAAGGACGAGTTACCTCAAAATAATAAAAACGAGCATAATACATAAAATTATCGTTTTGGGGTATTTCAAAATCTTAAGTTGATGGGCATGTGGTGGGACCCCTATATATGTGAGAAAAGAGAGAGAAATCATCATTACATTAATGAAAAGGAGTGTACGAATTGGGATATTTCAACCCTGAATTGATGAAAAGCAATCTAGATCAGGAAGAAACAATACAAATTGTAAAAAACTATATAAAGAGATTAGCAGAAACATGTGAAGATAAAGAGTATGCAGCGGAAATTATTGAACGTATTTACAATGAGAATACTACTTGTAAGGATACCTACTTTATTTTAGAGTGTAAAAAGCTAACATAGGTATACTATTGCAAAAAAGACACTATAGAAAGTGTCTTTTTTTACGTTGACATTCTATGAAAGAAAATGTAGTGATTAATCATAGTTTGTTGGATTCTTCTTATATATGGTGCATAACTTGAGATTGTATAATGTCTTTCCATAAATCCTCCCTTATTGAAGTAGAAGGAACATGTATACTAGGGAACAAAAAACAAAAAAAGAACATTTTAATAAGAGAACCAGATTTTATAGTAAAATAGATACCATGGTATGAATGTACGTTTTAGATATGAGCTTAATGGACCATATGCTTATAGAATTGAGAAAGAACTTAAAACAAATAGGTTGTATATTTTAAGACAGTAATGCTTCGAGCAGTATAGATGGCACGTCAATAACTTAAATGATTTAATATTCACACTATATATAAGTTAAAGTATACGACTAAGGAAAAGAGGGATTTGCAGTGTGCTGCACATTCAAGAATTAATTCTTACGTAGGGAGTGCTTATATGAAAAGTTTGAAGCATGTAATATTGCTAGTATTATGTTTCTTATGTCTAAGTGGTTGTAATCAAGAAAATGGAGCTGAGGTACAAGAATATATAAAAGAAAAACACGGTATTGATATAGTTGTAACAGATTGGAGCCCGATAAATGAAAATAATGGTGGTAATACCTACCATACTGTAAAAGAAAAAAATAACAAATATCTAAAATTCCGAGTAAAGATACAAGGTCTCCTCTATTTAAATCCAGTAGGTGATGAATACCAATACGGAAAAAAAACATTTGAGGAATATAAGAAATTCAAACCAGCTCTAGAAGAAATAGAAAAATTAGGCTACGTGGAATCTGAAACGGAAAATCCTCTTCAATATATATTAGATAATAAAGATCCAGATGAAGGAAAACCAACTAATGAATTATTATTAACTTTGCAAATGAGTAATGAGATTGACTTTAGCCAATTGAATTCAGTAGAATTAGAACGTTTATATGCTCTATTTCAACTCATTCAGAAGAATAATAAAAAGATAACAGAACTTGAAATTAAGGATCAAAATGGTAAATCTTTAGGTGGACCTTTTAAAAATGTACAAAATATAATAACAAAAGAAGAACTGTTACTAACAATGAAATCCACGATGAAAGACGCCATAAACGTTTATTGGGAAAATTGGATTAGAACGCAAACAAAAGTAGAAGAAAGATTACATGAAATGCAAAACGATCGATTTGCAATTAAAAGTATTACTTATTCAAGTTCAGATGAAGAGGATAGTCGAAAATATTTAGTGACTTTAGTTATTAATACCACCAATAATATATTTGAAAACAATCCCCTTTTAATTGAGGATTTAATCAAAGTAACCACAATCCTTAAAGAAGAACTATATAATAAAAACTTTAACATCTATTTAACCAATAAGACAGGAACAATAAATGAAAATTGGTTATCGTCAAAAGAAATCAAAGAAGCAAATAACATCGAAGATCTTGTAAAAGAAAGAAATCCTGCGAATTAAATTTAAAGTCCTTTTCATTGCTACCGATAATGAGACGTTTTGTTAATCTCGCATGAATACTCTATTTATGAGAATTTGTACTAAGTTGTCTTTGCTGATGGTACAATCAAAATCATGGAGGTTTATTATGTTGATTTTTTATGTAATACCATTTTTTCTTATATCCAGTACTTCAATATTTTTATTTTTCATGTCTGTTTCACCAAAAATTAAGGCTAAAAATCTATCATCGATAATAATCTGTTTAGCGATAAATCTACTTACAATTCCAATTTCTGGTTTGGTAGGTTCGTTTGTTTCTTATACAAATGAGGCGGCAACAGAATTTACATATAATAACCCACTTTATTTTTGGAAAGGATTTTTCTTTATTCAAATAATACCGCTTTTCATACTACTTGTAGCTTTGATACGGTGGTTTATCCTTAAGGGTAAAGAAAAAATTGAAACATAAAATTTTAAAATGATTTCCAATAATGATGCGTTATGTTAACTTCATATGTATAGAGTATACAGTCAAAAAAGTACAATACATCGCTTCTTCTAAATGGTACAATTATGGAAAAAGGGGTGGAAGAATATGTATGATTACAAATTTGTGAAAGTCGAAATTGATGGATGGAAATGGCAACCCAAAGAAGATTATAAGCGTATTATTATAGAGCATGCTGAGGATGGTTGGGAATTTGTTCAAGTCCTTACTCTAACACTCGCAGGATATACGAGTTCTTTGGAGATTATCTTCAAACGAACCAAAGAATTTCTTTAAAAAACGAAAGAGGTTTGCCTTAAATAACATACAAAAAGAACTGAAATATTTTGGGATCTAATTGTTCTCGATTTAACTTATAAGACAAATAAGCTAATATTAATCAACTTCCATATGGACAGCTTATTGTATTTTTTTGCTTAGCGTGTTTTTCTTCAAAAATGCTGGCGGTACCCAGATATTACTTAACATGGTAAAATAATATTTGGATGGGAGTCCAATACATATTATTAATATTAAAGTGGTTCAAGTCGGAGGAAGGCACCTTAGGGTGTCTTTTCTTTATTTTCTAAAGGACCTGCTCAATTAATTCTTCAAAACATAAGGTAAAGTGACCCCATTAAAATGCATGGAATGAACCCTAGTTTTACCTCTGATCTAAAGGAGGCACTATTGTTATGGGATATGGTGGTAGTTGCGGCGAAGGCTGCGGTTTTGCTGGAGGATTTGCTTTATTAGTTGTATTGTTTATTCTATTAATCATTATCGGATGCAGTTGTTTCTGCTAAAAACTATTGGAAAAGGCACCTTAAGGTGTCTTTTCTTTATGAAATTTACATTAAATTAATTAAACTTTATAAATAGATGTAGTAAAATAAAGTTGGGTGGAAACCCAGATATATTTGTGATGTAAGAGAAGTCTTATGTAGATTAAGTAGAGAGAAGGCACTTTTAGGGAAGTGTCTTTTCTCTATGCGACAAAATTATGATTAATAAAAAAGATAATTTAAAATTGGGGGGCTATATGAAAATTTGTAGTGAATGCAACTCTACTGGAATCGAGAATACCCAGTGTTGTGGAGAATGCAAAAAAAAATTTGAACTATCGAACGAAGAAATAGTAGATCTTGAACAAAAGAAACTTCAAACTAATAAAATTTCATGGATACAATTTGTTTTGGGGATATTTAGTATTGGTATTGCAACAATACTATTTGTAGGTGTTCCATTAGAGATAACAAAATCTTTAGAGTTTATTCAGAAGAATTTTAGCGCTAATAATATTAAGTTAGTAAATAATTTTTTATTGAATTTCTTTAATTTGTTAATAATAATTTTATTTATATCAATATACAAACCATTTCGTAGAATGATATTATCCATATTTAATATTAAACCTCTGTATTCATTTCGAACATATATATATATTTTCTTAGCTAATCTTATGATTATAGCGACAGATAATATAACTTATCTATATTTTTCTGATTCTGCTAATATCCAGGATAAATCCTTAGGTATAGAAAATTTACATGAGAAGACATTGATTATTTATATACTTACTATGTTATCAATTGTTGTAATTGGACCGATATGTGAAGAAATATTATATCGTGGAATTATTATTAAATTTTTTGAAGTGAAATATTCTTTTGTAGTTGGATTAATTATATCTAGTTTATTGTTTGGAATAGCTCATAATTATGATATCGGATTTATTATTTTTGCAACTATAATGGGAATTATGTATTCATTACTTTATAATAAAACTAATTCACTTTTTCCTTGTATAATTGCTCATATTACTTATAACTTATATGCATTCTTGTAAAAAATATTGAGGATACCCCAAATGGTAATTTTAAAGACTCTATTTTGAAAAAAGTTTAAATAAAATAGAGTCTCTTGTTAGAAATCTGAATTTATTTTTTATACATAACCTATTCTTCAAACCAAAACAGAACATCAATAGGCGCTTTTAAAACCTTTGCAATATCATAAGTAAGTTTGAATGAAGGGTTATATTTTCCATTTTCAAGATTGCCAATTGTTTCCCTTCTAACACCAACCTCATTAGCTAAATCTTCTTGAGACATATTTAACTTTACTCTATATTCTTTCATTCGAGTCTTAAGTGGCATCTTGCATCCCTTTCTTTTCTCTACGCTCAAATACTTCTAAATTAATTATGAATGTGCCTAAAGGTATGGAAAATGAAATTATAACGAATAACCGAATTATATGTACATTTTCAAATATAAAAACACTTAAGAGTAGTATACTGCCTAGTACTATTGCTACAAAAAAAGCTCTTGTAGCGGCGATCCGAACATGCAGCATAAAAAGCTCATCCGGTACTACTCTTGCATATGCGAAGAAGAAAAAGAAACCGAAAAAATAATATGCCCATAAAATATTACCTAAAAATGTAAGCGGACCTAAAAAGCCCAAAAAACCAAGAAATCCTAAATATGCTAATTTATTTTTCATATAAACCTCCTATGTGATATATTTCGCTCTTTATGTTATAAATATATCACATAAACTTGATAATAAAAAGGACAGAAAACAGTACAACAGTTTTATAAACGTCGCAAATTTATCTAAAAGTTACATCAATATTACTTAACATGGTAAAATAATATTTGGATGGGAGTCCAATACATATTATTAAAATTAAAGTGGTTCAAGTCGGAGGAAGGCACCGTAGGGTGTCTTTTCTTTATTTCATTTCGACATAATATGACAAAATAGTTGTGATTATATTTGTTATGATAGTTCAGGTAAATCTTATATTTTAAACGCTGGGGGATACATACTATGAACAAAAAACTATTAACAACACTTACTTGTTTCGCTTTATTTATGGGATTAGCAGCATGTTCATCTAACGAGACAGCAAGTACTTCCAAAGAATCTAAAGCTGAGCAAGAAGCACAAAAGGAAGCTGAGAAAGCGAAGAAAGCTGAAGAAAAAGGGACTGTGAAAAAGGAGAAAGCAGAACAAGAGACGGCTGAAAAGCAACGCAAACAGCAAGAAGAGGCTACAAAAAAGGAACAACCAACAACTACTTCTGGTAACACTATTAAAGGCTTAAGAGACGAACTATCCATTGGTATGCCATTTAAAGATTATCTTGCTAAAAAGAAATCATTAAATGTAGAGAATCCCTTCAGTATTTCACTCGGAAAAGGTAATGTAGGTAGTGTTCTTCAAGCTCAAGATGGAGTATTAGTTGTATGTATTGATGGAGAAAAGATATTTGATTTAAAAGTATTTAAAACTATTGACGAAGTTAAAGCGTATGAAAAAAGCTTAAAAACAAAATGAAATAACATTTAGATGGGAGTCCAATACATAGTATTGAAATTAAAGTGGCTCAAGTCGGAGGAAGGCACCTTAGGGTGTCTTTTTTATTGTGGACAAAACAATAAAAATGTATTATACAAATAATAAGATTAAAAAGAAGGTAAGTGAATATCATAATTAATTTTGAACCATTTAACCCAACTATAAATGACTTAGCAATCAAGCTGGCTATTATACTGTTTATACCGTTATTCTTAGCATTGTTTGTCAAAGTAGTACTTATGAAATTTATGAAAGAATCGATTGCTGGCAGACTAGCAAGTCTATCCTTGTTAATTTTCATGTATTATGTATTTAAATTTGTTACAGAGTAGGAAGGCACCTTAGGGTGTCTTTTTTTGTACATTTTCGACATAATATGACAATATAGCGATTAATAGTTTGTTATCATAGTTCAGGTAATCTTACATTTTAGACACCGGGGGATACATATTATGAACAATAAACTATTAATCGCACTCATAGGTTTCGTTTTAATTATGGGATTAGCAGCATGCTCATCTAACGAAACAGCAGCTAACTCTAATGACTCTAAAGCGGAAGAAAATACGAAACAAGAAGAAGAGCGACGTCAGGCGGAAAAGAAAGCAAAGCAAGAAGCAGAAGTTAAAAAACAGGAAGAAGAGAAAGCGAAGCAAGAAGCAGAAGCTCAAAGACAGGCAGAAGAAAATGCGAAGCAAGAACAAGCAGAAAGAGAAGAACAACAACGTCAAGAGCAGGAACAAGCCCGTAAACAACAAGCAGCACAAGCTCAAAAGCAACGTGAAGTGAAGCAACAAAAAAAAGAAGAACCTGAACTTTGCGGTTCGCCAGAAGTTGGAATAACATGTGAACACGTTCAAAAAGAATGGGAAAATGAGCAAAAGATTGAAAAAGAACTCAAAGAAAAAGAAGAACGCCAGGAACAAGAAGGTTTGGAGTATGCAAAAAGAAAAGCACAATCATTTGAGGATAAAGAACGAGAAAAAATGAGTTGTGATGACGCGAAAAATGTTCTTGAACAATTAAAAAATGCCGAACAGAATCCGGCCACAAAAGAAAGCATTGTAAAGTACCAAGAAAAAGTAAATATGTGTAGCAAGTAATAAAATAATATTCGGATGGGAGTCCAATACATATTATTAAAATTAAAGTGGTTCAAGTCGTAAGGCACCTTTGGGTGTCTTTTTTTATACGTGGGGTCTCGCCACATCGCTATCAAGCTAAGCTCATATAATGTCAATTATAGTAAAGGTTGTTTCTTTTTTCTAAAGGCTAGGTGTTGGGAATTGAAAGATTTGCATACGAAATAAGCCCTAATGGGTTTCATTTTTTTGATTTAAGCCGCTTGATTATCAGACATAGTACAATTGTAAACAACACCTAATATATCAAAGACTGTTTTCTTCTCATACCTATGAGATTTTCTCCCGTTTTGCTGTAGAAGATTGAACAGGCAAATTAGAATCTTTGATAGCTCTTGGGTGTCTTTCTGTATAGCTTGGAAAAGAAGAAAAAAGTAATCTTTAATCATATATAGTGCCTTATATTCACTTAGTTCTCTTTTCTTTTTCATAAGAAGTAATTGCCGCATTTGAAACATGATAGAAGAACAGAGTAGAATGGCAATCAGTTGCCCATACAAATGGCATTCTAATCGTTCTGGTTTTATCTTTTTACAATGATGAATTTGAAAGAATGATTTCCACGTTTTAAATAAAATCTCGATTTGCCAACGTAAAGAATACCAGTCATGTACCTGTCCCATCGGGACAATATCTGTAGGGGTGTTTGTCATATATACATTGATACCACTGAGTCGTTTACTACGAGGAGAATACTTCATTCCTTTCTTTTTTTCTCTTACAGCTTGATCTTGTAATCGTTTTTGTTGCTGTTGTTTGGTTAATCGGTGAACAATTACACGAGCTGGCACTTTATCAATCATTCCTACATAAGCATCAGATATTTCACATGTTTGTCCTGGTTGAAGAGAGTTCATTAAAACCTCCATATCTATCTGTATATACTCTGTACCTTTCTTTATTCTTCCATCCTGATAATAATCAGGTGATACGTAGTTTTATTAAGGAAATGAATAAGAAATTGGACGCAACAGTTGTATTAACTACTCATGATATGCAGGACATAGAAGAGCTTTGCCAGCGAATTATTATTATCGATAAAGGATCTATTATTTATGATGGGGACTTACAAGATCTAAAAGATCGTTTTTCTTATAACCGCATCCTATCTTTAGAATTAGAAGAGCACACAATGTTTGAGATTCCTGTATCATTACAAAATTACATAGTGGTACAGAAGAATAAAGTAGAAAATGAATCTCGCGTAGAGTTAAGTTTTCACACAAAGACAGTTTCATCGGAATTTGTGCTTTCTGAACTTGCAAGGCACAATAAAATATTAGATTTGACGATTTCAAACCCTAAATTAGAGACAATTATTAAAGATCTTTATCAGCATGGAGGTGAGAAATCCCTTGAGAAAATATTGGGAAATGCTTAAAGTGCAGATAAAGCTAGATACCTCATATGCAGCGTGGTATTGGGCGGGTACATTTGCAATTATCGTTAAATTATGTACGTTGTATTATTTTTGGACTGCTGTATACGAGAATAAAGAGACTGTTGGAGCACTTTCACTATCTAATATGCTAACTTATATGGTTATAGCTTTGTTATTGGAACAATACGTATCTGGTGTGGGAACCAATTTAGCGAGAATGATTAAACAAGGTGATATAGCATTGGAACTTATGAAGCCATATCATTTGTTAGATAAACTTGTAGCGATGGATATAGGGCAAAAAATTTCTAATTCTATGCGTACAACGTTCCCTATGCTACTGTTTGCCGTCTGGTTTGTAGGAATTCAACTACCACAATCAATAGAGTCTTTTCTATTATTTACGGTAAGTGTAGTTTTAGGGATTTTAATTGGAACTCAACTAGATCTTGTTATTGGTATATTAGCTTTTTGGACTATTAATATATGGGGACTTCGACTTCTACGAGAGTCTGTTCTTCAATTTTGTTCCGGAGCACTTGTACCATTATCGCTTTATCCACAATGGTTTCAAGAAATTAGTATGTTTTTGCCTTTTCAGTCTATGGTCTATATACCTGTTTCTATTTATACAGGTTCTATCTCAGGTACCCAGGCTTATACGGCAATTGTTACACAATTCATATGGTTAATCTTTATTACAGTACTTGTTAGATTTTTATGGACTTTAGCAATCCGAAAAATCACAATATTTGGGGGGTGATTGAGTTGTTGCAAACTCTAAAACGATACTCATTCTTATACATTGTCTATTTTAAGCAACACTTAAAAGTTATGATGGAATATAAAGTAGACTTTTTAATAGGAATTTCTTCAGTCTTCATTCAACAATTTGCCGCTATCTTTTTTTAAAAAAGTTGTATTCGATCATATTGAGACTTTGAAAGGGTGGAACTTTTATCAAATTCTCTTAATCTACGGTATTGCGTTTGCAGGGAGGGCAATCCATCACATTTTCTTTGATAATTTATGGACGATTGGATGGCAATACATTCGGACAGGAAATTTAGATCGTTTGCTAATCCGTCCTATTAACCCGCTGTTCCAAATTATAGCGGAGCGTGTTCAACAAGATGGAATAGGGCAACTAATAATAGGGGGAATGGTTCTTTATTATTCCATTAGTAATCTAGATATTGCAATTTCATTGGGAAATGTACTAATACTCATCATAATGATTATTTCAAGTGGTCTTATCTTTGTTGCATTAAATTTATTTTTTATAACATTTTCTTTTTGGATGACAGATAGTCTCCCTGTTGTATCAGCAGTATTCAATTTAAGTGATTTTTCGCGATATCCGATTACAATTTATAATAAAGTTATCGCATTTATCTTAACGTTTATTATTCCTTACAGTTTCACATCCTTTTATCCAGCTGCCTTTTTCTTCGATAAAGGGTATAAATGGGTATCTTTGTGTACACCACTCGTTGCTATCATACTATGTTTCATTTCTTATCGTTTTTGGAAATATGGATTAAGTGCATTCACTAGTACAGGAAGTTAATCCTAAGGATTGTGTGTAAGAAAGTCGGTTGGAAAAACAATTCGTTATATTTCTAATTAACATCGAGAGTTAATTCAGAAGGAGGTAAGCAATTGGAACTGAAAAGAGCTAGTTGTATTATTTACGTATCAAACTGTAAATCGGTATATGATTTGAGATAAATGTTGTTTGGGCTAGTAGTGTTAAATTTTCACATAAGGAGTCTAGTTATGGAGAAACAAAAGGATAAGTATGAAATTAATGTAATAACCTTATAACGTATAAAAAGACACTTTATAAAGTGTCTTTTTATATATTGACATACAATGAAAGAAAATGTAGTGATTAATCAAAATATGTTGGATGCTTCTTGGTTGATTTTATTATAACATTGATATCAATAATTTTAAATGTAATTATACATATATATAGATTAATTTATTGCTTATACATGTCGCTAGTTATCTTCTTTTTGTTTTTATAATTTTTTATTCTGTTTTGTAATAAGGATAATCAGTTAGTAAATTAGAATCAAATAAAGAATATAAAAAGAGCCATGCGAAATAATATTAATTATAGGTACTCCTTAAAGGAGGATACGATGGATCTTTTAATTAGAGAATTAAAAGTAAATGATTTAGACAGTTTATCTGAAATTGATGATAGTTTTATAGTGAGTTCTCGGTTAATTCTTTCTCTTTCAAAAGTAAATAAAAGGATAGAATATACAGTAGAAGACGTTGCAAGTTATGAGAAAAGCTATTGACATAATCAATATGATAATGAACAAGCATACAATGAATAAATAAACAAATGTCATTAATATATTTATATGTAAAAAAAGGTATTCAAAAAACTGTGCATAAAAACCTGCATTATAACAAGTTTTTAGCACAGTTTTTTTTATTTTATGCCTTTCATTAAAACTTGAATCTTTGGGGCCATAAAATATAAAATTACACTTAAAATGATTGAAAGACCACCAATTGCACCGAAATAAATAATTTCTGTTTCAGGATTATATAATCGAACTATTTGAGCATTTATAGCTTGTGCAGCTGCACTAGTTAAGAACCACAGACTCATTGTTTGAGCAGAGAAGGCAGCTGGTGCTAATTTGGTTGTAATTGATAAACCTACAGGTGATAAACAAAGTTCCCCGATTACTACTAATAGGAAGCTAATCGCTAACCACATAGGGCTTACAAGGGATTCTGTGCCATGGATATATGCAGGGATAATCATAACTAAGAAAGATAAACCAGCAAATAATAAACCAATAGCAAATTTATTAGCCGTACTTGGTTGACGTGAATTAAGCTTTACCCATAACCAAGCGAATACCGGTGCTAACAAAACAATATAAATAGGGTTTAATGATTGAAACCATGAAGATTGAAGTTCCACCCCGGCCAACTTTAATTGAGTACGCTGATCAGCATATGAAGCTAAAATGATAGCACCTTGTTCTTGAATAGCCCAAAACATTGTAGCAGCGATAAATAATGGTATGTAAGCAATTAAACGAGACTTTTCAATTTTTGTAGTTTTCGGGCTACGATACATAAAAATAAAGTAACAAGTTGGAATGAGAATCCCTAAGATACTTACTAATAAAGTGAATCGATTAATAGTTAAAATACCTGTTGGTATCGTTAAAATACAAAATAGTACTATAGCTAATGTAACAATACTAAACTGTATAATAACTTTTTTTCTTTCGATGTCTGTTAAAGGATTTGGTACTTGTGTTCCTGCTAAACCAAGATTTTTCTTTTTTGTAAGAACAAAAATAATTAATCCTAATAGCATACCAATTGCAGCAACACCAAAACCTAGGTGGAAGTTATACTTTTGACCAAGTGTCCCTATAATAAAAGGAGATAAAAGAGCTCCTAAATTAATACCCATATAGAAAATACTGAAACCTGAGTCACGTCGAGTATCTGTTTCACTATATAAATCACCAACAATGCTAGATACATTAGGTTTTAATAAACCTGTACCAAGTACTAAAAACACCATAGATATGAATAAAGTACTTATAGTCCCTGGTAGTGCTAAAATCAGGTGACCTATCATAATTAAAACTCCACCCCAAAAAATCGTTCTACTTGAACCTAATAGACGATCTGCAATCCAGCCACCAATAATGCCAGACATGTAAACGAGAGATCCATAGATGGCCATAATTGACGCTGCGGTCGCATGATCCATCCCTAAACCACCTTGTGAGATTGAATAATACATATAGTAAAGTAATATTGCTCTCATTCCATAGTAAGAGAATCGCTCCCAAAACTCTGTAAAGAATAGGGTAAACAGCCCCTTAGGGTGTCCGAAAAAACCGCTTTGCGGAACAGTACGAATAATATCGCTTTTACTAAGCTTCTCCATATGAATACACTCCTTATATTTAAATATAACAATACTAAACTAGTATAAACTAATAATTAGAAAATTAAAATAAAAATTTACTTAGTTAATTATTAGATTTTTCGTAAAAAACAAATTTTTAGTTGATTTCCAAGGAGATTTTAATTATATTATTTAATATAGATATATTGATTAAAAATGATGATAGTGTATAAATATTAATACAAACTGTAGGAGGATTTATATATTGTTAATGAAAGAAGTTTCTATAGAAGATATTTATCAGGAAATATTAGATGGAAAAAGAAATAGATTTCCTCCAAATACATGGAAAGAAGATATAGATAATAAAATGGCGCGGAGGGTATTAATATATTTGCTTAACAGTATTTTAAAATGGAGTAAGGAAGACATAAGAAAAAAATGGAACACAAAATTACTTGTAAAGTATAGGCTACGGGGATTACTCAAACATAGGTATGAAAATAGCCCTTTTAAAGCAATTAATGATTTGTATCCAAATCAGTTTAAAGAATGGGAATTTGGTATGACTCCTTTAAATTTTTGGACGAAAGAAAAAGCATTAACAATTTTGAAATGGGTTATTGAGGAAAAAGAGGGCCTTTCACAAGAAAAGCTCTTAGGATTATACGGGAAAAAATGGTTGGAAAAAAATAAGCTTGGTGCACCTCTGGCTATGTATTGGAATAGTAGCCCGTATGCAATGATTAATGATCTTTATCCAAGACGTTTTAAAGAATGGGAATTTGGTATGACTCCTAATAACTTCTGGACGAAAGAAAAAGCATTAGAAGCATTGAAATGGACTATTGAAGAAAAAGAGAGATTAACCCCTAAACAATTGCTTGATGTATACAATATAAAATGGTTAAAGACCCATGGATTAGCATCAGCATGTCAAATGTTTTGGGGGAATAGTCCGTTTAGAATGATTAATGATTTGTATAGAGACCGTTTTAAAGAATGGGAATTTAAAGTTACTCCTGTTGGATATTGGTCTAAACGTAAAGCATTAGAGGCGTTAAGATGGACTATTGAAGAAAAAGAAAAATTGGATGAAAAACAGCTATTAAAAATATTTAATCAAAAATGGCTAATAAAACAAAAATTATGGACACCATTAAAACGCTATTGGAAAGGAAGTCCCTATGAAATGCTTATTGCTCTATATCCAAATCGTTTTTCAAAAAATATGTTAAAAGGATATATGTAAAAGTAATGATTAAATTCATAATTATTGAGAAAGTTTATGATATAACATTCGGTTATTAATTTGGAGGAAGACACCTTAAAGGTGTCTTTTTTATGTATAAAAAAGTAAGATATCGCTTTGTGTAAAAGATTTCAAAATACTAAAGAGATTTCTATTCATAATTAAATAAAATCATTCATTAACTGTTCTATCTCTTTTCCTATTAGAACCAAATTTTTGCTAATTGAGATACTCCTTTTATTATCTCTTCTTCGCATAAATTACCAAATCCAAGTTGAATATGCGGATATTCTGGTAAATATTCCGAGAAATATTTTGAGCAAGGATAAACTATAATGCCATGATTATGTGCTTTTTCAATTAGCATTTTTTCACTCATTTTTGTTTTCACTTCAATAATAACGAATATTCCGGAGCTACCGCCTTTAATCTTGACATATTCCTTAAAATGCTTTGATAATTCCTTATTTAATAGATTCATTTTACGTTTATACAAAGCTTTCATCTTCCTTAAGTGCGAGTACCAATATCCTTCATTCATAAAAGTTGCCAATGTTTGCTGATGAATAGATGAGGATGTTTGTTCAAATAAAGGGAGTATCTTTTTATATTCATTAATTAGCCGCTTAGGCAAAACCATATAACTGACACGGATAGAGGGGAGGAGTGCTTTTGAAAAAGTTCCTAAATAAACCACCCTATCATTAGAATCCAAACTTTGAAGAGACGGTATAGGTTGATGGATATATCGAAATTCACTATCATAATCATCCTCAATAATATAGCCTTCCATCTTTTTGGCCCATTCAATTAACTTTAGTCTTTCATTGACAGGGATAGTCACCCCATACGGAAAGTGATGAGTAGGAGTCACATATAAAAGTCTAGAAGGCGATTTTAAAAGTAGATCGACTTGGATACCTCGTTCTTTTACAGGAATTGGATCAATAATAAATGATTGAAGAAAAAAAAGTTCCCTTGCCATGCTATATCCAGGGTCTTCTACGGCCAGATAATGATATTCTTGCTTTAATATCAGTGACAAAAGTAATAACAAATGTTGTGTGCTACTACCAATAATAATTTGTTCTACAGAAGTAGTAACTCCTCTTGATTGAAATAAGTAATCTGTTAGTGCTTTCCTTAATTTAATGTCGCCTTGTTTTTCTCCGTATGAAAACATACTAGAGTCTTTAATTATTTTGTTTGTAATCATTCTCCATTTTTTCAAAGGGAAGTTTTCTTGATCCACTGTCCCAATCTTAAAATCAATAGTTTTTATGGTAGTATGATTTGTTTCATGATGCAGTTCTCTAATAGGTTCAAAATTAAGTGTTTCATCTGATGTAATAGCCTCTACAAAAAAACCTTTTTTGTTCTCACTTCGAATATACCCCTCTGATTGCAGTTGTTCATAGGCTACCTGAGTTGTGTTTCTGCTGACTTCTAATTGGTTAGCAAGTTGTCTAATTGATGGCAACTTTTTACCTTGTTCTAATTTACCAGATAAAATCTGAGTTCGTATATATTGGTAAACTTGCTGATACATAGGATTTTTACTTTTTCGATTTATATTAAATATTAGTTCCTTCATTATTATAATACCCCATCTGTCATTTGTATTTATTGTAAACTGTCCCTTTTAGAAATGACAGTATAAATAAATAATGATTTTATAAAAAATTTACTCTAGGAGAAAATTTATGAAAATATTTATGTACATATTTTGTTTAATTGTATGGGGACTCAACTTTATTGCAGTAAAAATTCAAGGAACTCCTGTTAGCTTAGAGTTATCTTTAACCTACCGTCTGGCTATGACAGCTTTTTTATTTTTGATGCTTGTTTGTTTCCTTCGACCAAGTGGGATACCAACAAAAAAAGATATCCCATTTGTAATAGTTTTTGGTATATGTAACTTTGCATTAAGCTATTTATGCCTTTATTACGCTACAATTTTGAGTTCTGCGGCAATTGTAACATTGGTTTTTTCATTAAAGGTGATTTTGACCCCGATTGCTCTTCGAATTTTTTTAAAAGAAAAGTTGCATTCACGAGTTTTGGTTGGAGGGATTTTAGGGGTATTAGGAGTATGTATTCTTATCTATCCGAAATTGAATGATTTTCAAGGGTTCAATGATTTAAAAGGAATTATGGTTGCGCTCTTAGGTACGGTCCTTACAGCAATAGGTGATGCGAGCTCGGCACGAAATGCAAGCCATAAGGTGAACCCTATCTATGCAAATGCAATTGGATTTACAGTAGGTGGTATATTGATGGGGGGAATTGTATTATTTCAAGGACAAGAAATTACATTCCCCACATCGTTTTCATATGTATGTATGTTGTTATATTTAACTTTGTTTGCTTCTTTTGTAGCATGGTTATTCTATTTGAAGCTTGTAGAAAAAATCGGAGGAGCTCGAAGTGGGTATATGGTGGCGCTATTCCCTGTAATTGGAGGAATAGCTTCCGTTTTAATCGGTGAGTCAGATCCATCCCCGTATTTGTTTATTGGTTGTTTTTCTAGCTGTATTGGAGCGGCTATCGCATTAGGGTTTAGAACTCAAAAGCAAGATTCGAAATTAACTCTAAAAAGAGTTAATTAAGATAGGAATAAGTGTAATGGATTAGAAAATAGAGTCCATATATTTTTTGTTATTTATATTTGAATTGTGAAGGTTCTTTTGCAAAAAAAGACGTCATAAGGCACTCGAAAACTGTGTAGATAAGGATTTGTTTTTTCTGATTTAAAGAAAGTATGTATCAGCACCCTTGGGAATATATCTTAATATGCGTTCAATTTAATGTGTATTATTTCATACTCTTTTTTAAATTTCTATTTTGATAAAAGATTTAACATTGAAGTGGATACAAAATTGCAGAGATAAAATTCAGAAAGTGTACAAGAAGTATGTTAGTTTATCGAAAAAGGCCCTACAGGGGACGTAGGGCAAGTCTAAGGGTATTGAAGAATTGTCGATTCTAAAAGTATAGGACTTCTTGGAATAAAGTTTAACACATAATCCGCTAAAACCTTATATAATAATGTTACAGAAATGTGAATTACTGATTCTAAAGCACCGGCATTTAAAGCTGGAAAAGAATTAAGAGAAGCAGTGAAATAATTATACATAGTAAAAATGGATTTGATATTCATATCAAATCCTTTTTTCATTATTGGTTTAGTATAATTGCTCATCGTAGATTCTTAACAAAGGTTTAGAAACTAGATATTTTTCAGGTACTACAATCTAAAACTAATAGTTTTCTTTGTTTATGGTATTCACTTTTCCTAGCTTAACGAACATGGGTGCACTATATCATAAGAAGAAAATTAGATGTTTAGTATTAAATAAAATTAGTATCAATACAATCTTGGTCCTTTAAGGAAATCAAATTAGAGAGCAACATTTCAAAGAGTATCCTGTGATATAACTAAGGAGAATTTTAAACAAGGGGATGATGAGATGAATACATTGAAGGGGAAAGTTGCATTAGTAACAGGGGCTAGTAGGGGAATAGGACGAAGTATTGCCTTACATTTGGCACAGGCTGGTGCGTTAGTTGTAGTTCACTATAGTAAAAGAAAAGAAGAAGCAGAAAGTGTAGTGGATAAAATTAAACAAGATGGCGGTGCCGCATTTGCAATCAGTGCAGATTTAAGTACTTTTAAAGGCATTAATAACTTGTATTTAATGATGGATCAATCTCTTCAAAAACATATAGGTAATACTACATTTGATATTCTTGTAAACAATGCTGGAATTGGGCAGATTTTAACGTTAGAGGAATCTACAGAGGAGTCTTTTGATGAGGTTATGAATATTAATGTGAAGGCTCCATTTTTTATTATTCAAAAGGCTTTGCCACGTTTAAAAGATGGAGGACGGATTATCAATATTTCATCATTTGTTACACGAGTAGCTTCCCCAAGTGTTTTTGCCTACAGTATATCTAAGGGGGCAATTAATACACTTACTCATACTTTAGCACAACAACTTGGTGCTCGTGGTATTACAGTAAATGCAATTCTCCCGGGTATAATTAATACAGAAATGAACGCTGAGACATTGGGGAATAAAGATGGCCAAAAATATGCTGCAGGTTTATCGACTTTTAATAGATGGGGAGAACCTAATGATATAGCTGATATTGTAGGTTTTCTTTCTTCATCAGACAGCCGTTGGATAACTGGTGAGTTAATCGATGCAAGTGGTGGATCTTGCTTATAATGCTAGAGGAAAAGCCAAATTAAATTGAGTTGGATTTGCATCTTTATTGTTTATTTGCTAAACAACCGAACTACGCACCATTTATGAACTCTTACAAAAGTCAGCTTGATATGAGCCCAAATGTAGTATGTCAATCAAGGTAGAGAAGCCATTATGCTGTAGTAGGATTAATGGTAAGTGCAAATAGTAAAAATGCAATGAATATGCAAAATTTCATATGTAAATAGGTACCTTCTGTTAACTCTTTCACAGGGAACGAAATGTATGAAATTAGTATGATAGAATCAATTTGTATTAAATATAAATGGGATGCTTCGGGACAGCAAAATGGACAATTCAAATATCAAAATACATCTACAAATGCACCTTGGAATACATTATCTACGTCATTAAATATTAAATAAGCTAACAGAAGAATCTAATGTTAATTTTTGGTTGGTTGCAATATTTAATGTTTAGGTAATTAAAGGAGGCTACGTTTTTTGGTGGGCTCTTTTAACCTAATGATAAGATATGTGCAAATTCATAAGCTATTTTATCCAATTGTTACGTTACATGTTTACATAATGTTATTCCTGTAAACAAATTTATGGTTAATAGTGTGAGTAATTAAGGAGATTAATATATTGAAAAATCAAAAAATATTAAAGAAGTCTTTTAGCATCCTAATCTTAAACTATATATTTATGAATTTTTATAATATTTTTAGCCAACATTTAGTCACAAATCATACGATACTCTTACAAAATACTATAATTTGGTTAGTAATAGTAGTGAAAAAAACATTAAACATAACTAGGTAGTATAGATAATGTTATTTTTTTACATAATTTGTTTAATAGTATGTATATCGTTATTATTCAATGTAACTAAAATAATTTAAAAGGAGATAGGAAGTCATGTTTAAAGAAAAAACAAATGGAAGACTAAAAAAGATTGTTATGTTTACTGCGGCTTGCACCATGATGTCAATGTATGGGGCACCAATTTCTAGTACAGAGGCAGCAATCCGATCTCATGCCCCATCAGTTTATGTAACACCACAAAATACTGCTTCTTCAGATATTATTAGCATAGACTGGTCACCAGTCCAAACAGCTCCTTATACGTATTGGGCTGTGCATAATTGGAATCAGGGGGGAGAGGGTGGTGGTTATGCTGGTTTCCAACAACAAAGTGGTTTTGATCAAAACGGTAAACGTACCCTTCACTTTGCGCTTTGGGATCCAATAGCATCAAACCAAGCAATAAAAGCTGAATATTTATCGCCGACTTCAGAAGCCAGTAGATTTGGTGGGGAAGGAACAGGTCTGAAGGTCCAAACAACTTATAATTGGAAAGATAGTGAATGGTATCGAATGACTCTACGTTCTTGGCAAGAAGATGGCCATACAAAGTTTGGCCAGTGGATAAAAGATAATAAATTAAATGAATGGAAGTTAGTTGCTATTATGGATCATCCAGTTGCGAATGTTGCATTTAATTATGGTCTATCCATGTTTCAAGAAGACTGGGCTGGTAATGGACAAGATGTAAGAGAAGCACGCCTAAAAAATGGATACAGTAGAAAAATTTCAGATAAACAATGGAATTCTTGGAATAATCAGCGTATCAGTGGACAACATGATACATCTTATCAATACGATGGAGGAGCAACTTCAGAATATTTATGGGTTAAGGCAGGAGGAAATACTCAATCAACGATTGGTACTGGAAAAACTTTTACTATAAATCAGCCTAGTCAACCAGAAATGGGAAATTTAGATTTTGATATTCAAAATATTCGCTTTGAAGCTGAAAAATTAAATGTGTCTTGGGAATTGAAAGAACAAAGTACCCCACAGTTTAAAGGGAAAATTGAAATCTATGACAATGAAAAGTTAATGGGACAACCTTTGAAAGTAATTGATAATATTAAGTCCTACCAAACTGAGGTAAGTAAAACTATGCAATTGCCTCAAACGGCTTTTGCTAAAATTACATTAACAGACATATTTGATCGAACTGTAGAGAAAAAAGTAGAAATTACAAATGGAAATTCTGATATTTTAGTAGGGAACCAATTTGCATGGTCCCTAAAAGGATATAGTGATCGAGAAATTGCAAAAGTAGATTATAATAAAGCGGCAGAAGAGCTGAAAATCAAATTAGAAGCTGGTGTACCGCATTCTTACTTCAATAGCACATATGCAAGTATTAAGGTCCAAAACTCATCTGGTAGCGTACTATACAATAAGGAAATCGTGGGGAATAGACAACAAAATACCGAAACCCAAACTGTGTCTGTAAAAGTAGGGGATTACATTGAATTAACTCATATAGAAGGAGACGCAGTAAAGGAAAAGACACGCGCAACATTAACGAATCTTGAAAATAACAAAAATGAGACTATTGGAAAGACAGCAAGGTATCAGGTTACAAAACAGGGATTAAAGAAAGTAGAAAAAATGCCAGAGACAACAATTCTAGATGGAAACCAATTTGCATGGTCATTAAAAGGATATAGTGATCGAGAAATTGCAAAAGTAGATTATAATAAAACAGCAGAAGAGCTGAAAATCAAATTAGAAGCTGGTGTACCGCATTCTTACTTTAATAGTACATATGCAAGTATTAAGGTCCAAGGCTCATCCGGTAGCGTTATGTACAATAAGGAAATCATGGGAAATAGACAACAAAATGCTGAAACCCAAACAGTACCTATAAAAATGGGGGATTATATAGAATTTACTCATATAGAAGGGGAAGCAGCAAAGGAAAAAACGCGAGCGACTTTAACTAACCTTGAGAATGGAAAACAGGAATATATAGGTAAGAAAAGAACATATCAGGTTACATCCACAGGATTAATAAGAAAATAGATGTATTAAAAAGTTGGGGGAATCCCCAACTTTTTCTGTAGAAATGGAAGAATAACCGTTTCTGTAAAGAAATCTGTGTGAGTTTTTGAAACGAACACATAGAATAGCAAATTTTAAGGAAAGATTGGTTTTATCTTATTTATCTTCTTTTGACTTTCAGTATGTGTGATAATTAAATCGAAAGGTCGTGGAAGAATGAAGATAGCTGTGATACAAGCAAGTACCCAAACTAGCAAAAATGAACTGATTTTTGAAGAAACAAGAAGGGCAGTGGCGAAGCATGGATATGAAGTGTTTAATTTTGGTGTTACAATTGAAGATTCGGAGTTAAGCTATATACAAGTGTCCTTAGTTGTTGGTCTACTTCTAAATTCAGGTGCAGTTGATTTTGTCGTCACTGGATGTAGCAGCGGTGTTGGTATGTCGATTGCCTGTAATACACTTCCGAATGTCATTAGCGGTTATCTGCCAACTCCAACAGATGCGTTCCTGTTTGGTAGGATAAATAACGGAAACTGTGCATCACTGCCACTTGGATTGAACTTCGGTTGGGCGGGCGAACTAAATCTTCGCTTCACGCTTGAGAAACTTTTTGAAGAACCGTTCAATACGGGCTATCCTGAAGAATCCGCCGAACGAAAGAAACGTGATGCAGAACTTTTGAAAGAAATCAAGAGTTTTTCACACCATGGCATCGTTCAGATTCTAAGTCAGTTAGATGTAGCTGTTATTAATCCTGTTCTTCAAAAACAAGATTTAGTGAAATTCCTCTTGAGGAATGGCACCAACACAGATATATCAAATTATCTTATCGAACAAACGACGAATTTAAATCACGGTAGATAAATTCTGTATTTTACAATAAGTTAGGCAAATTTAACGTTAACCATAAGCTGATTCAACAAGATTGACCAATTGAGGGATATAATTGCCATTCCATTTGTTATGGGGTTCTTTTACAATCCTTCTCCAACAAAAAAACACATAGCCTTTAGGCAAGGGATGAAAGTGAGATTGGATACGGAGTGCTACTAAATGACCGCAAGGTTTGTGGCACTTTAGGTATCCAAAGTGTGGGTATCCATTATGACAATTTTCGTGTTCTTTCCGTTTTTTGAGTTTAAATCGTAACCAAGATGGTGATTCATTTCGCCCTGAACCATTGCCTCAAACAAAGGTCCACCGATGTCTTTCAAAGCCTCTTGAAAATCTTCAACAGTTTCCGATTGGTAAGCTTCAAAAATTGATTGAGCTAATTTCACGGATTTTGAATCTCTCTTCTAACTATAAGTGTAACCACTCCTTCTTAATTATTTTTGAAAAAGAAAAACCGTGAAGCAACCATCTATCTATGATGGTAGGTTACTTACACGGTTTATATGACACGCTCCAATAATCTATTATTTTTTATTCGTAGCTTTTAAAGTATCTAACACGACTTTGGTTGTGTCTGCAATGAGTTTATCATCGTATTCTGCATCTTCTTTATCATGATTAGAAAGGATGGCAAGAACAATTGGTTTTTTATTTGGTGGCCAAATAATTGCAATATCGTTCCTTGTCCCATAAGATCCTGCACCTGTTTTATCAGCTACTTCCCATCCTTTTGGTACGCCCGCACGTATTAATTTATCTCCAGTTGTATTTCTCTTCATCCAATCTACTAATAGTTCACGTTTCTCCTTTGGAAGTGCAGTTCCTAATGTAAATGACTGAAGTGTCTTAGCTATCGCTTCTGGTGTACTAGTATCATGTGTTTCTCCTGGATTTACTTCATTTAATTCAGGTTCAAATCTCTCAGAATTAGTAACAGTATCACCAATTTCCCTCAATATTTTTTCAAATGCGGATGGACCACCTAACTTTTTAAGAATTAAATTATGTGCAGTACTGTCACTATATCGAACAGAAGCATCTGCAAGTTCTTTTAACGTCATTCCTGTATCCACATGCTTTTCAGTAATTGGATTATAATTAGAAAGGTCTTCTCGCGTATACGTAATCTTTTCATCAAGAGCTTCTATTGAGTTCTGACGTAAAAGAGCTCCCGCTGCTAATGATTTAGATGTAGAGGCAAATGCAAAACGATCATTTGCATGGTAAGCAACAGTTTGATTCGTACCTGTGTCCAGTGCATAAATACCAAGCTTGGCATCATATTCTTTTTCAAGTTTAGCAAAAGAATCATTACCAGTATTTTCTGGTTTAATTTGATTTGTTTGTTTCGTTTGTTTAGGTGATTCAGATGAAGTATTACTATTGGAACAGCCTATTAGTGTTACGCATGAAAGTAATACGACAGGTACAATTTTTTTGTAATGTGAAATGGTAAAGAACTTGTTTAAAACGAACATAAATTTTCAACCTCTTTCAAGAATATATGGATTTTGTTTTGGCGTTTTAAATACCGATGTTAATTAAAGTGTGTATAGGATAACAATAATTTTGAAGTTGAATTTTAACAGGTTAAGCAGAATTAAAACGTTTAGATGAATGAACTGACGCTGTTTGGATTGTTTCTTTTTTTAATTACACTTGTAATAGTCCACCTGTGAAAGTATTAAACTCGTAACATTTAAATGCTGTATTTCAAAACACACTTTTTTACATCACTTTACTTTTGGTAATAATAAGTCCTTTCATATTTTTAGGAATACACGTAATAGACACTCTAAGTAATAAATTTGTTCCATTTTAAAAATAGGAAGAACTTGGTGAACGGTAAAGAAAATACGATGAATTGCAAATAAAATCTATATGGAAATCTAGTACCGTATAGTACAGTGCATATGAAAAATTCCTTAATGCTATTTCTCAAAAAATTATGTTTTTTGGATTATAGACTGTGTTTTCAGAAACATTTCAAGCGTGTAAGAAAAATGAAAGATAATTCAATATGAGAAAAACAACCATACTACTACAATGAAAAACAGAAACATGCTTAAAAATCCTGGGGTAAGATAGCAAGTTATTTTACTGCTTAATACATTCGAACAAGTATGACGCTTAAATAAGAAAAGCTGAAACAAATGATTAATGAGTAGTACATTAATCGTATTTTGAATAAGTCAAAATGTAGGCATGCATTAGTTATCAAATCTCATTCTTAGTAGATAAAATTGGAGGGAATTTCTCATATGAAAATAGTAGAAGTAAAAGAACTTAGTAAAGAATACACAGGAAATGTTTCACATACAGCACTTTCAAATATTAATTTAACAATTACAGAAGGGGAATTTGTTGGGGTTATGGGACCGTCGGGTAGTGGAAAAACAACTTTATTGAATATGATATCTACTATTGACTCACCAACATCAGGTAGTGTATTCATTAATAGTAAAAATCCGTATCAACTTTCGGTCAATGATTTGGCTTTATTTCGCAGACAGGAATTAGGATTCGTTTTTCAATCCTTTAATCTATTGCATACATTAACAGTAAAAGAGAATATGGTTCTTCCGCTCGTATTAGATGGCATGAATGTGAAGAAAATAAATAAACGAGTAGAATCTATTTCGAAAAAATTAGGAATCAACGAAATCTTAAATAAACAAACATATGAAATATCAGGAGGTCAAGCGCAGCGAACAGCGATTGCTCGTGCACTCATTCACTCTCCTAAATTGCTTCTTGCCGATGAGCCGACAGGAAATTTAGATTCTAAAGCTTCTCAAGACGTAATGGAGATATTAACACTATTAAATAAAGAAGAAAAGGCAACAATGATGTTAGTAACGCACGATCCAGTTGCTGCTAGTTATTGTTATCGCATTATATTTATTAAAGATGGACAGTTATACAATGAAGTTTGCTGCAACGGTGATCGCCCACTATTTTATAAAAATATTGTGGACAGTCTTTCTAGGTTAGGAGGTAATAAAAATGACATTTCGACAGCTCGCATTTAATAATGTTATACGGAATAAACGAATATATCTTGGGCATTTTTTTAGTAGCTCATTTGCGGTAATGATTTTCTTCACTTATGGTTTACTCGTCTTTCATCCAAACCTACAAGGCGAGCTGACTCATGTAAGCACCATATTGAGTACGTTTGGGAAGATAGGATTTCAACTATCGTATTACTTAATCTTTGTCTTTTCATTCTTATTTATTTTCTATTCAGTTAGTGCCTTTTTAAAAAATAGAAAAAAAGAGTTTGGATTATTAATGTTACATGGAATGTCTCATCGGCAGCTTCATCAATTAATTTTTTTCGAAAACATGTTGATTGGAATTCCTTCTATACTAGTAGGAATTGGGCTTGGGATAGCTTTTTCTAAATTGTTCTTACTAGTTACTGGGTCCTTATTGGGAGTAGGGCATAGGTTAGCATTTTACTTTCCATTAAAGGCTATGGGAATAACAGCTATCTCCTTTTTTGTTCTATTTCTACTTATTTCATTATTTACATCGAAAATGATGAAAATAAATGAGCTTGTAGAACTCATAAAATCAGAGGAAAAACCAAAAGCTGAGCCGAAAGTTTCCGTCTGGATATCCATGTTGGTACTAATTTTATTTGGGGCAGGTTACTCCTGTGTTCACCACAGTATCGTTGCAGTGAATTACATGGATTTAGATCAATTATTACTACTTGTAGGGGTAGGTGTCTTATTAATTGTTTTTGGAACCTATTTTTTCTTTACTCAATTGTGTGTATATGTGTTATATACTTTAAAAAATAGAGAAACTACATTCTTTAAAAGAACCAATCTTCTTGTTATTTCAGAATTGATGTATCGAATGAAAGATAATGCGAGAACATTCTTTATCGTTACAATTATATCTGCTGTTTCTTTTACCGCAATTGGAGTTTGTACAGCAATTGGGAATCCAGAACTAGCAAAACATGAGACCCCATATGCATTTACGTATCGATCGGATAAGGGGAATATACAAGAAAAAGCCCATATTGAAGAGATAAAGAAGCAATTAAAAGAATATGGATTTTCTTATAAACTTGTTGCAACAGAATTTAAAAGGACACTAAACGGGTTGGCGTTAATTAATCTATCTACGTATAATGAATATGCAAAACAATTAGGGTATGAAATAGAGAAATTAACAAATGAAAATGATAGCATTGCTGTACGACTAAATAAGAACGAGAAAAATGCGGAGGATATAAAAACTTTTGAAATAATACATGGTCAAATAGAGGTTCCACTTTCTGTGCAAAAAACAATTTATATCCCAGAATTATCGTTAATAGAAAAGCCTGTTATTGTCTCTGATGCTGTTTATAATAAGGTCCAAAATGCTCAACAAGAAAACGTACTCCGAGATTACACCATATATGGTTTTATCGTTGAAAATTGGTCTGAAACGAATGCAGTTTCTACTACACTTATGAAGATTATTGGTAAGAATCAAGATGATTATTATATGTTTTCATCTTTGTATTTAAGATGGCTTGAATTGAAACAACAAAACGGATTACTTTCTATCTCAAGTGTAATGGTGGGTATTGTATTTTTCGTATTTACGCTAAGCTTTTTATATTTCCGTCTATTTACTGATTTAGAACGTGATCAAGAGCAATATCAAATGATTTCAAAATTAGGATTGAGTCAAAGTGAGTTAAAGCAAATCGTGACAAGACAAATGATACTACTATTTTTCTTACCGATTATAGTGGCTATGGTTCATAGCAGTTTTGCATTTCTAACGTTTCATCAATTAGGACAAACAGTAAGTAAAGAAATGTCCGTTATTCAAAGTTCAATTGTTGTATTAATAAGCTTTATTTGTATGCAAATTATTTACTTCCTTATTATTAGAAATCACTATTTAAAACGCATATATACAAAAATGTATTCATAGAAAAAGAATGTATAAAAATATAAGCAAAAGCATCCTTATATTGTAAGGATGCTTTTGTATTTACTTCAGTACAGAAGGCGTCGTCTTTTCTAACCAGAGAATGCCATCATATTGTTCTGTCGGAATCATGATTTCTTCTTTATCTTTTATTCCCCAATAACTTGCTGCAGTAGGAGTAAACATCCATGAAGTTTCTGGTAGGTAACTTTCTCCCTTTAGGTTAATAAAAACATGGGGACTTCCCACCGTGCTGATAATTTTTTCAACGCTTTGTTCTTCATGTTCATTATGTACAGGAATAATATCTTCATTACCATCATCCCAACTGCTTCCACTATACGCAAATACACCAATCGTGTACATTTGGTCTTTGATACGTTGCGGAAGATAATCCATCATATTTGGGCCAACATAATTGTATTGCTGCACCTTCGTAAAGTCTAATATCATTTTTGAATTTTGTTTTCGAATATGATAATTATGCCCCCACACAATAATTTTTTTGTTTTTATACTGCATTTCGGTGAGCCATGCGAAATTTTGTGCCATTTTTTGATCTCGGATATAGGTAGCGTAGTCTGCAATTTTAGGTGAGTAGATACCACCTTTAACTTTCATTACAGCATCTAAATGCGTTTTAATCGCATCAATCCGTATATTAATAGATTTCTCCAGAAAGTTCACATCATAGGAAGCGAGAGGTGCGACTTGGGTCAATTCAGATTTATGATTCTGAATAAATGTTCTAACCTTTTCCAACTTGTTAATTACAGGCTGTATTTCCATTTTAAATTGATCATAGGGATATGTTTTCTTTGGATCGTAATACTTATTCAGTTCAATTAACTCTGACACTGCTGCATTAAATTCACTTGCCACTTCAGGACTAAATTTTTGCAACCATTCATTTGCATAGGAGTGGAATGAAGATTTATAAAATAAATTCATATCAAAACCAGCTAATGTGAGTGGCTTTCCTTTTTCTTTTTGTTCTTTCATATAGGTAAATAATTGTTCTACTTCCTCTGTTTGCCATACAACATATAAAGATTGTTTCATCGCTTCCGTAGCGGTTAAATTATCAAAATTTTGCTGAACAGCTGCTGCTTCCCCAAGCCCTGTTTCAAAAGCAAGCACATCATATCCCATTTCCTCATGTAAGTACTTAATCATACGAATTTTGGATTGATTCATTTCCTTTGCACCATGCGTACTTTCGCCAAGTACAACAATGCGCTTGTCCTGTACGGCCTCTTTAAGAAACGATAAATCCTCTGTTGTTTGGGAAGCTGGTTCATTTAATATTTTTGCATGTCCGTTTATCCATTGCTCCCATTTGGGTTGATTGACTGTTTTTTCGGCTGCAAATGCAACAGATGTAAAGGTAGAACAGGCAAGAAGAGTACTCATTAGTCCAAGTTTCCATTTTTTACACACAACAACGCCTCCGAGTATCATAGTTTACAAGCTGAAAATTGAAAATGATAAAATTTACTAATATACCATTTTTTATAATAATACATACAAGGATTTTTTACAATTTAATATTTAGAAAATTAAAAAAGGGTTCTTCAATGTATTGAAAATCCCTTGCTTTCTATATCACATCTTGTATTTCAATACAGATATTGCATGTACGTTTACTACATTACTCTTGTGTGAACAATTCTCTTCACATTGTTTTACTTTCCTAAAGCAGTCCCATTATCTCAGGATCTTATGTGGAATCTAGCATGAGAAAATGAATAGCAAAGTTCATTTTTATGCTTTTAGTTCAATTTACTTATATTTTCATTGTTACTGAACGTTACTTCATTAGCGGTTTGTTTAGATCCAAGGTTGCCTCGTGTGCAAATAAGAATTAGCAAAGCAGCTATACTCAATCCTATCACTACAAATAAATCCGTATTCTTTAAAATAGGGTTGGTGGAATGAGTTTGTACTAAGCTAAATGTATTTACACTCGCATGAACTAGCATGACAATAAATAAATTACCGTGATGGAAGTTATAGACCCATGTGAGAATGATTGAGATCGGTAAACATAGTAAAATAAAAATTGGCAAATGAATATATAGGAGAGAAAGGTCAGAACCCGGGCCATCCCTTTGTGCAGCCGTTAAGAAATGTGGAAGATGCCAAAAAGTCCACAAAACACTAAATAGTAATGTAGCTTTTAACGGTCCAAATTTCGATTGTAATCGAGGCAGAGCGAAACCACGCCATCCGATTTCCTCCGGTAAAGGTCCACCGAGAAAGAAAATTGCTACAAAAGAGAAGAGATAGGTTATAAAAAATTCAAAATTAAGGTCACCGAAAGTAGGTATTTCTCCATTTACTATCACTACACCCAGAAAAATTGCAGCGGGGATAACGATGAGGGTAAACAAGTACCACTTCAAACCGACCTTAGTTGTTAGAATGCTGTTTCTAATTTTCCCATGACTCTTTGTCTTCAAGAGTTCGGAACATGATACACGCTGCTAGCATAGGACCTACACATGCATTGGCATAAAAGAAAAGATTAAACACTTTTGTTTTCGGGAAGATACCCCATTGTGACAAGATAAATGGAATTAATACAACACACGAGAATACATATGCCATTAAAAAAAATGAAGTTAACGGATAGGATTTCAAATACCTTCTCAAACCTGTTGATGAATATTTTGATTTTGTTAAATCCGTCAGTATAATTACCTCTTCAATTTTAAAATCTTACGATATGTACTAATTCTACATGATCTCAAAATGAACCTTTTTGATGTAAGAAAGGGGCGATATGCTACAAAGAAAAGTAGGGATTTCTATAACCGTTTCATTCATTTCTTTGTCTACATTTAAATATATCTAGTTAATAAACAGCTTTATTAACGTTATACAGGTGCAACTAACAATGCAACCAGGAGCAGTGGTAAATCATAAAAAACATGAGCAATTACGCTTGCCCATATAGAATTGGCTTTAAATGCAATCCAGTTGAATGGCAATCTTCCTAGACCAGTTACAAAAAGAATTTGAATTAAATTCCCCTCATAGGTAGAGTAATGCGCCATTCCAAACAAAAATACACCAACAAGTGTTATAAGAATCATCGACCATTTTTCGCTTACCCCTTGTTTTTTCAAAAAGTATATCCCCAGGATAGATGGAATTAAAATTAAACATTCTTCTCCTAACAAACTGCATATAATTTGCAACAGGTGATACATAAATTGGAGTGGGCTATTATCTACAAAAATAGTAGTTTTTCCATTTGCAGCAACTGAAAAATGAAAAACAAATTGTACTAAATATGCAACTAACCCTGTCTGTATGATATTCCATATGAGTCCAATTACAATGATTTTCGTAGCCCTTTTTTGTAGAGGACTAAAAGCCGACCGAATGCCGTAAAAGCCATAGTTCAAGTATAAAGCAATTGCACCAGCTATCGCTAAAAAAGCAAACCGAAATGGAAGAGTGGTATAAACTAAACCTATGTAAGCGAGGCAAAAGACAATCATGCTAATGATTGCACGAAACATACTTGTAGGTTGTTTAGGATATAGGCCGTTCATGATGTTTTCCTCCTAATTTGTTAGATGAAATTTCCAAATTAATTTTATATCAATAAATTGAAATATAAAAGAAGGATTTTCAGAAACGTATATTTAATTCTGCATATTTTTAAAAAAGGAAACTTCTACAGTTATTCTGCTGAAATCGTAATGAAGAAGTATAATGGTTGATAAAAGAACACACATTGAACTACTCCCACTGTCACTTCTAAATGAAGTGAAAGTGGGAGTAGTTCAATGGATACTTATTGCATTTGAGGGGATAGGTGAGATATCATCTTTTTTACATAAATAAAATTTTAAATAACAAATGAACTTTAGAAATTGAACTTAAATTAAAGGAGAGTACGTTATGAATACAATCATGATTGTAGAAGACGATATGAAAATCGCTGAATTACTGGGAACTCATATTAAAAAATATGGATACCAAAGTGTTATTATAGAGGACTTCGAAAATGTCTTAGATATATTTCAAGAGATAAAACCAGATGTAGTGCTATTAGATGTAAATTTACCTAATTTTGACGGTTATTATTGGTGTCGTCAAATACGAGCTATTTCTACTTGTCCAATTGTATTTCTATCTGCAAGGAGTGGAGAGATGGATCAAGTGATGGCATTAGAAAATGGTGGTGATGACTACATTACGAAACCTTTTTATTATGAAGTTGTAATGTCTAAAATCCGTAGTCAACTTAGAAGAGCATATGGTGAATATGCTCCTAAAGTAAAAGAACGAATAGTTGAGCAATCAGGGTTATTCCTGTTCCCAGAAAGAATGGAACTTCAACTAGATGATAAGACAATTTTACTTACTAGAAAAGAAACAAATTTATTGGAAATATTGATAACAAAGTCTCCGCTCCTTGTAAAACGTGAAGTGATTTTAGAACAACTATGGGATAGTTCATACATTGATGAGAATACATTGAGTGTAAATATAGGTAGAATTAGAAGGAAATTGCAGGATTTAGGTATTGAAAACGCATTGGAGACAGTTCGTGGTGCTGGATATCGATTGCATGTTACTTGGGAGGAGGAAGGGAAGGAATAATGAAATTATTTTTACAAGAACATATTCCACTCATTTGTTATACATTTGCCCAATTGCTTATCATCCTATTTATATATTGGTTTGATGGTTATCCACATATATTGACAGCATTATATTCTGTATTTTTGGGTGTTTTTTTATTAATGGGTTATCTAATATATCGTTATTATAGTCATCGTTCATTCTACAAACGTCTATCAACACCAATGGAAGGTTTAAATGAGTCAATAAAAGATAGTAATTTGACGCCATTATCAATTGCCTTAGATAGAGTCCTACAAACTCAATATCAATATTATCAAAACCAATTAAAAAAATGGGAACGAAAACAACAAGAACAAATGACTTTTATGAATCAATGGGTTCATCAAATGAAAACACCTCTTTCTGTTATTGAGTTAATTACACAAGATGCAGATGACTCTCGATTTGACAGTATTAATGAAGAAACTGAAAGTATCAAAAAAGGATTAGAAATGGTCTTATATGTTGCACGTTTAGAAACATTTGAACAGGATTTTCATGTAGACAGATTAAAATTATTGGAAATGGTTGATTCTGTAATTCATGAGAATAAACGTTTGTTTATACGTAGTTATGTGTATCCAGAGGTAAAAGTGAATCCGAATCTTATTGTAGAAACAGATAAGAAATGGTTTCGATTTATACTCAATCAAGTACTGTCGAATGCAATTAAATATTCACCAAGTAAGAAAGAGAAAGTAATAGTATCGGCGTATTCAAAAGGAAGAGCAATTGTTTTGGAAGTAAAAGATTATGGGGTTGGTATTCCTACTGCTGATTTACCACGTGTTTTCAATCCATTTTATACTGGAGAAAATGGTAGGAAATTTAAAGAGTCTACGGGAATGGGATTATATCTTGTTAAAGAAGTATGTGAAAAATTAAATCATAAGATTGAGCTAGAATCTGAGGTAGGTAAGGGAACAAAAATTAGAATCATATTCCCGTATGCATCTCGTTAACCGATGAAAGGTATACCTTTCATCGGTTTTTCTTTTGAATCTTACAAACTTGTTAGATAAATGTTAGGGAAATCGATATGAGACATAATATATATAAGTTACACTTCATGTATCGAAAAGAGAAATGGAAGGTGAAATACTTGTGGAGATACTACATGTTTCAGATTTAGGGAAAGTTTATTCTGGGAAAATTTCTTATACAGCATTATCCCATATTGATTTAAAAATAAACAAAGGTGAATTTGTAGGAATTATGGGACCATCTGGGAGTGGTAAAACAACGCTATTAAATATGGTCTCTACTATAGATGCTCCAACATCAGGAGAAGTATTAATTCATGGAGAAAATCCATATCTGTTATCTCCAGATCAGTTGTCTTTATTTCGAAGACGTGAATTAGGGTTTGTTTTTCAATCATTTAATCTCCTTAATACATTGACAGTGAAAGAAAATATTGTTCTTCCACTTACGCTTGATGGTGTAAGCCCTAGAGAAATGGAAGGTAAAGTGGAAGCTATTGCTGAAAAACTAGGGATAACTGAAATATTAGATAAACGTACGTATGAAATCTCTGGTGGGCAAGCACAAAGAACAGCTATCGCACGAGCTACAATTCATAATCCGAAATTATTACTTGCGGATGAGCCTACAGGAAATCTGGATTCAAAATCTGCTAGTGATGTGATGGAATTATTGACAAAGCTTAATAAAGAAAATAGCACAACGATGATGTTAGTGACACATGATGCAATGGCTGCAAGTTATTGTGATCGGATTGTGTTTATCAAAGATGGACAGTTATACAATGAGATTTATTATGGAGATAATCGCAAAGTATTTTATCAAAAAATTCTAGAGGTTTTAGCATTATTAGGAGGAAATGCAAATGACTTTTCGACAGTTCGCATTTAATAACGTCATTCGAAGTAAACGAACATATTTGGCTCATTTTTTAAGTAGTACGTTTGCTATTATGATTTTCTTTACTTATGCATTACTTGCATTTCATCCTAATTTACAAGGGGATCTTGCTGCCAGTATAACAATCAATACATTTGCAAAGTCAGGATTACAGATATCGCAGGGGTTAATATTTTTCTTCTCATTCTTCTTTATCTTATATTCTGTAAGTGCATTTTTAAAAACAAGAAAAAAAGATTTTGGAATTCTAATGCTACATGGGATGTCGCGTTCACAGTTGAATAAATTAGTATTTATTGAAAATATAATAATTGGTACGGCTTCTATTTTAACAGGAATTACAATTGGAATGGCGTTCTCTAAGTTTATCTTAATTATGAGCAACAATCTGTTAATGATTGATAAAGGACTCCCATTTTACATGCCATTTAAAGCAATTGGGATAACATTTGGAGCATTCTTATTACTATTTTTATTTATTTCACTTTTTACTTCTCGACTAGTAAATGTAGAGCAATTAGTAGAATTAATAAAAGCAGAAGAAAAGCCAAAGCCTGAACCAAAAGCATCCCTTTGGCTATCTTTGTTCGCACTAATTTGTATTGGATTAGGATATACAGCTGTTTTCCATAGTGTTAACGCAATTCATTACAAGGATGTGAAATATGTATTATTCATGATGGCGACAGGGGTGAGCTTTGTTGTACTTGGAACGTACTTCTTATTTACACAACTCAGTGTGTATGTGTTACGTGTATTAAAGAAAAGGGAAAATATTTTCTTTAAGAAAACAAACATACTCATCATCTCAGATTTAGTGTATCAATTAAAAGATAATGCAAAAATGTTTTTTATGGTAACTATTATTTCTGCTGTTGCCTTCACTGCAGTGGGGACTTGTATGGGGTTAGGTAACTCATCCATGGCTGAATCGGATAGCCCTTTTGCATTTTCTTATCGGTCTTATAATAATAACAATTTAGAAAAAGAACATATAAAAAGGATTGAAAGTGAACTCAATGATGGCGGGTTTAATTTCAAACGGGTGACTTATTCAATCAAACAAATTTCAGATACCATTTATAACAGTAATGTTTTATTAAGTGTTATAAAAATAAGTGATTATAATAAGTTAGCTGAGGCATTTGGTTTTGAAAGAGAAAGCTTAAAAGATGAAAATGATAGTTTTGTCATTCCATCAAGAAAAGTTACTAATACAAAATCTAATCAAAATAACTTTCAATTGTTGCATGGAAATATAAGAAAAGCTATGCATGTAAATAAAATACTAACGCCAAAAGAACTACAAGATACAAACATAACGACAATTATTATTCCGGATTCTGTATATAATCAAATGATTGTGGATCCAGAGAGTCAATACGGTCAATTCACTATCAATGGTTTTGTTGTGAAAGATTGGGAGAAAACAAAAAAAGTTGCTGAAAAAATCTTGGCTTCCTTACAGAAAGGGAATAAAGATATAAATGACCCTAGGGTATACAACGAATCATATCAATTTTCGACTTTAATTTTTACATGGATAGCTATGAAGCAAGGTTTTGGACTTGCATCTATCATGAGTGTATTAATAGGTATTGTTTTCTTTACGTTTGCTGCAAGCTTTTTATATTTCCGATTATACACAGACTTAGAACGAAATCAGCAGCAATATAAAATGATAGCAAAAGTTGGTTTAAGTAAACCTGAATTAAAGAAAATTGTGTCACGTCAACTTGCATTACTATTCTTTTTACCCATTGTAATAGCAATTACACATAGTGCAGTAGCTTTTACGGCCTTACAAGAATTAGCCGATTTTTCAGTCTTGGGTAGTTCAATTATGGTATTAATTAGTTTCTTAGTTTTGCAAATTATATACTTTTACGTTGTTCGTGCTCAATACTTGAAAAAAATGTATAAAACAATTTTTTAATTCAAATATAATTAAAAGAAGGAGAATATAGGTTGAAAAAAAGACTTGGATTATTAATAGTATCTGGTATTTCGATTGCCATGTTAGGAGCATGTTCATTATTTGGTACAAAAAATTCTCCAGCAAATGGGCTTTCAATAGAGGTAGAGCAGTTAAATGAACAAACAAGAAATTCTATTATAGGCCTATACAAAGATATAACCATATCACAAGACCAATTCAAAATAAAAGAGGGTAGCATTGATAATAACAAACTAAACATAAAGCTCCCAACACAGTTTGGGGATGCTGGGGCGGATACTCCTAGTAATTTACTATTTATTAGTAGAACAACTGCTGAAAAAATGGTCAAAAAGGGGCTTATACTTGAAAGAGATAATAATCAGGGGGACATTTCTTCAGATCCTGTGGATTCATTACCAAAATCAAAAAAAGGTGAAACTATCTTATTTGCAAATAAAGAATATAAGGACTTAAAAGAAATAACATATGATGCGAAAAAAATGAGTACACAATACGCAGGTGATGTATGGCTAGCGCCATATCGTGGTGGATCCAATGTAATCCTATTAATAGTAGATGATAAATTATTTAAAGAAATAAATGGGAAAGAAAAGACTAGACAGATTCTATCTTTTAATAAATCTTTTGGGAATTTTAATTTAGTCAATCAAGGGAAAGCACCAGAATTAAGTAAGGAATTAGATAAAGTAAAAACGGCTTTAGGTACTGAGGACGGGAGATCTGTCAATTTTTTGAATATTAAAGAAAAGTAAACGATTACGTCTATTTGGGTAGAACTCTGTCACAATCAAGTTAAGCAAAAGAAATACACAAAAATGAAAAATCTCACTTCTTATCTGAAAAAGATGAAAAGTGAGATTTTTTGCTTAGTGGGGTAATGTTCCAGAATGTTGATGGTAATCCATACCCGTCACGCTAAGATTGGATTTTCTATGAAATTCCATTTTCGTTGCTGTATCCCTAGTAACGTTTCTGCTCCGTTACTATACAAACTCAAATTTCTTTCTCATCTTAAAGTGGAACAAATTTATTACTTAAATTGTCTATTCAATGTAATCCTAAGATGCTCTCAAGTGAGGGCATTAATTTTACCTTTGCTTTCTGATTCCCTGTATCCATACAAACTAGGGGATAAAATTAGTAGTCGATTCTTTTCATGCTGATTATGTTAACATGAACCATTGTTTTAGACTGGTTATTAAATGATGTAATATTTAAATTTTGGTTATATAACAAAAAGATGAAGTACAGCAAACAATATTCTTACTTTACGGAGCAGCATTATTAGAAAGAATAGAGAGGAAATAGACAGATTAAGAGTTAATCTAAGTTTTATAATCTATATATTAGGAAAAGATTCACTGTTTCTGGTTAGCATACTTTTTAAATATAAGTATATTTCTGAAGGTGCCCTCTCTAATTTTAAGTAAATCAACAGGAGAATTGAAAGGCAGGAGAATATAGCATGTTAGAAAATCATCGTTCTAGAGAGGAACGACGGCAAGTTAAAAAGAAAAAACAGTCAGCTTCTAAAAAACAAAAACCAAAGGGGAAAACCTCATTTTTTCGTAAATTTTTAATTAGTTGTTTATTACTAGGTATTGTGGGGTTAGTCGCAGGGGTTGCTACTTTTTTCGTTATGATCAAGGACGCACCAAACCTTGAGAAAGCAAAACTTGTTAATCCGTTATCCTCAAAAATTTATGATAAAGATGGGAAATTGATATATGAATATGGGAAAGAGAAACGAACGAATATTATGTATGATCAAATTCCTAAATTAGTAGAAAATGCGTTTTTAGCGACAGAAGATGCACGTTTTTACGAGCACAGTGGCGTAGACTTTAAAGGTACTGCACGTGCAGTTTTAGTCAGCCTAAAAGGTGATTACGGCTCTCAAGGTGGAAGTACGATTACGCAGCAAGTTATTAAAAATTACTTCTTATCGATGGAAAAAACGTCAAAGAGAAAGGCGCAAGAAATATATTTAGCGTATAAGCTGGAAAAACAGTATTCAAAACATGAAATTTTAGAGATGTATTTAAATAAGGTTTACTTAGGCAACCGTTCATACGGAATCGCAGCAGCAGTACAAAACTATTATGGTAAGGAATTAAAAGATTTAACCCTACCAGAAGTTGCGATGCTTGCCGGTTTAATGAAAGCGCCTAATAACTATGATCCAACGAAAGAACAAAATATTCAAAAGGCAACAGAAAGAAGAGATGTTGTTCTTGAATTAATGAATCGACATGGTTATATTACAAAAAAAGAAATGGATGAAGCATCAAAAGTTCCAGTAACAGAAGGACTTAAGGGAGCAACTGAACAAAAAGAAATGCCATATCCTGCGTTTATGGATGCCGTTGTGAAAGAAATTGAAAAAGAGTTGCCAGAAGCTAATATTGGATCTGATGGTTTAGAAATTTATACAACATTAGACCAAAAGGCACAGGATTTTGCGGACATGCTTTTAAATGAAGATATTATTAATTATCCAAATGAGAAATTTCAAGGGGCTTTCACATTTATGGATACGAAAACAGGAGAAGTTCGTGCAATTGGTAGCGGACGTGGTGAAAATAAAGCTGTGTTTAAAGGACATAATATTGCGATTGAATTAAATCGCTCAGCAGGTTCAACGATGAAACCAATTTTTGATTACGCTCCTGCAATTGAATATTTAAAATGGGCTACTTACCATCAAATTGATGACTCTCCATTTAAGTATTCAACAGGACAAGAAGTTAGAAATGCAGATAGAAAGCATTTAGGACCAATTACAATGCGTGATGCATTGAAGACGTCCCGAAATATTCCGGCAATAAAAACTGCAAAAGAAGTAGGAATTAATAAATCAAAAGGTTTCTCTGAAAATCTAGGTATTACTTTTAATGTAGCACCGACCGAATCAACAGCGATTGGTACAAATGAAGCGTCTCCAACTGAAATTGCAGGTGCTTATGCGGCATTTGGTAATGGTGGTAAGTATACGAAGCCGTATTTTGTTAAGAAAGTCGTTTATCCAGATGGAAAATCAAAAAACTTTGAGCAAAAAACAAAACGAGTTATGAAGGATTCCACAGCATATATGATTACTGATATGCTTCGTACTTTTGTTTCATCTGGTTTGGGTACAACAGCCAATATAGGTTCTTTAGATATAGCGGGTAAAACAGGTACAACAAACTATTCTTTAGAACAAATAGCACAATATAATCTACCAGAAAGCGCAACTCGTGATAGTTGGTTTGCTGGTTATACACCACAATATACGATGGCAGTATGGACCGGATATACAAAGGATAATAAAAATGATTATATTAGTAGTAAAAATACGAAAATAGCTCAATTGATTTTTAAAGAGATGATGAGTAAGTTTGCTACAGATAAGTCGCAATTTAAAATGCCGAACAGTGTAGTTCAAGAGGGTAGCGAATTACGTATTAAAGGTGAGAAGCGTGATTCTTCTCCAAATACAAAAATAGCAAATACGACTGAACAGCCTAGTGAAAATAAGCAAAATGAAAAGCAAAAGAAACAAGAAAAATTAAAGAAACCAGAAGAGCAAAAGCAAAGTGAGCTAACCAATGGAAGTGACCGTGGAAATATAGCGCCACCAACCAATGGAAGTGACCGTGGAAATACAGCGCCACCAACCAATGGAAGTGACCGTGGAAATACAGCGCCACCAACCAATGGAAGTGACCGTGGAAATACAGCGCCACCAACCAATGGAAGTGACCGTGGAAATACAACGCCACCAACCAATGGAAGTGACCGTGGAAATACAACGCCATCAACTAATGGAAGTGACCGTGGAAATACAACGCCATCAACCAATGGAAGTGACCGTGGAAATACAACGCCACCAACCGATGGAAGTGACCGTGGAAATACAACGCCATCAACCAATGAAAGTGACCAAGGAAATACAACGCCACCAAATAAAGATGGGAATACAAAAGAGGCACCAGTTAATAATGGACTATAAGTAATAGGAAGAAATTTTTAATTATGTTGCAAATTTTAAAAAAAGCATAAACAGGTTGGTAAATGAAGAACAATGTTCAGGAAGTAGCTAGTAATTGCCGAAGTTCATTGTACGTTGAAAAGGCAAAGCCTCTTTGTATAGTGATTCCAAATTTGTAAACCTTATTTAAAATAAGAATTATTATTATAGAAAAGGAGTGTCTGATGAAAAAGTTTTTAAGAGTAATTCTAATCTTATTGGTGATATTTATAGGAATTATGTTGGGAAGCATAATTTTAAATAAAACATATCATACAGAGTTTAAGTCTTTAAATGAAACGGATCAAAACATGTTAAAAGAACTATCTACTATTTATAAGAGTTTCGAAGAATCGAATGATAAACTTTGGAATAAAGATTATCATTTCGAAAAAAAGCCATTAGTACTGATACATAGTAATAAAGATGGGGGATTCTTTAGACAAGAAGCTTATGCAGTTAATGTAAAAGGAGTAGAAAATAGTATTTTGGCAAAAGAAATAAAAGTCCCAAATTCTTTGCATCTACCTAAAGTCTATCGCTTAACTCGTTTTGATTTTAGAACTGTTTCTACCTGGATGCCTTGGAACTTTGGGACAATAAATATTAACGATATGGATGTATTTTATTTTAAATATTATCCTAAAATGTTTGTTAATCCAGATTTATATTTTGATTTTTCGTCTTTCTTATTACATGAGGCTTTTCATGCTTATAAACAAAAAGATTGGACATATGATTCAAATGGTGGAGAGTATATTCACGAATATCCTATAAATAAAGAAAATTATGCATTAATGGGATTAGAATTTAAGTTATTAGATAAAGCAATGGTTGATACGAACCCAGAAAATATTAATCAAGCATTATATGATTGGACAATTGTACGTAATTATCGCTATAAAAAATGGCCACAATTGATTGGAGAAACAAAAACTGAAGCAATAGAAGGTTCAGCACGATACTTAGAGTATCGTTATAGTAAGTTAACTGGTGGGAAACTTATGGTACTTGCAAAGAAGGAAAAGCCATATCATGTTACTTTTATGGAGGCGTTCAACTTCATTGCTAATGGACAGGCAGAATCTCCAAGGTTTTTAGAGCGGAATATGAGATATGAGACTGGTTCAGCTCTTGAATTAAGCATGGACAGAGCAAATATTCCATGGAAAGAAGCTATTGAAGATAGTGCAACCAAACAAGGAAAGACACCTTATGAAGTATTAAATACGTATTTTAATATAAATAATACGCCCACAATTGAAAATAAAATTAACGAAATTAAAGAAAAAAATGACTATGATGCACTTTTAGAACAAGGAGAAAAACTGATGAAAATAAATAACGAGTAAAGAAAAGATAACTTGAAAAAAGTATATATATTAAAATTATAGTAACATAATGATGATCTACCATTTTAAATTAGAAGAAAGAGTTAATCTAAAAGAGAATTGTTAGTACATCCAATATCTTTAAAGTAATATTCTAATTGTCTATAAGAAAAGTAATAAAAACACTCGTATTGAGTGTTTTTATTACTTTCATTTATCATTTATCTGGTACATAACACGTGTGGTTATTCATATAACATTTCTCTATCTTTGTTTTAGTATTACCTTTTTTATCCCTGTAAAAAATTTCAACTGTCCCTTTTGCACTATTATAATCAAATTCATATGCATTAGGGTATTTGTCTCTAACACTTATTATCCTGAACCAGCACTTGCTGGCACTGCAGAAATAAGTAATGCGGATGTTAAACTTAGCGCCCCAAAATACCTTTTTAATTTTGGTTTTGACATAAAAGATTCCCCTTTATTTTATATTAATCTATTAAAATGATATATATTTAACGCTTGTAAAAATTGATAAATGTATATTGTGAATTTCTAAAAAAAATTTGTTTTTTTTCCATATTAAATTTATAAACCTATAAATCTTCAAGTGTACATATTCATGTTATAGTAAACTAAAGTGTTTAATGGTGACTGTATATCTTGTGAAGGTGAGGTTATTATATAAACTTTTAAAAGAGATTATACGAGTAATTTGTGTTAGCTTTCAACATAGGTGCTAAGAAAGAAACTGCAAAAAAGAACAGTAGACCCACTCTTCGCCGTAGGAAGCTCAAGCGTGGGTTTGAAAAAGGATAATACATACATAAGTAGTAGTTATGAGACGTGATGTTAAAGTATCCCGTCCTTTTTAGCTTATACCATCCAAAGAATTATCGTATTTTGTATATGTAGCATCCCATATTTGATTTCGGGTTCAATCACTTAAATTCAACAGGAAAAATATGTAATCGGTTTGTAAAAAAATAGGCAATCCTCTTTATAAAGGAATTGCCCAATCAAATGAATTAAAAAAAATAACAGACAAATCGATTATACAATAAATCTTAATATAATTATATAATAATTATAAGAACTTCACTTTTAATTAACAAAGGCTAAATATTCTATTATTAAATACACGTTAACACGGTATTAATTATAAGTAAATATAATTAAATGTAAATTAATTATTATTTGCTCTTCTAAAGGAAATTAACTACATTTACTTTAATAATTTTATTATTGATTCTGCAACCGAATGTAAAGTAATAGCATTTCATAACAACTTTAAGTTTTCACTGCATTAAGTTAAAGAGACTTACAATACCGGGAGGAAATCTAACTATTAAATCTACCTTATACATGAGTCAATTATGATATTGTGGAAATTCAAATTCATATAAATATCATACATTTTTGTAAAAGACATCTATTGACACTTGTACATATAAGTAACTATAATCATTACATCAAATTGAATGCATGTTAATACAATCTGATTATGATTACAGGCATGTAAATATAAAAATAGAAAATCTCAATTTGATAAATACAATAGTATGGTAGAGGTGTATATTTTTTTATGAAGCACAAATTCATCGCGACAAGTATCCTCGCAGGAGCAATATTATCTTATTCTTCTAATACTTTAGCAGATACTCAAAAATTTTCTGATGTTCCTAAGTGGGCACAGCAATCCGTTAATTATTTAGTGGATAAACAAGTATTAAGTGGTTACCCAGACGGAAGTTTTGGCTCAAATGATTCACTAGACAGAGCTTCCGCCGCAACAATAATGACAAAAGTTTTAGGTATACAAATTGACTACAATGCAAAACCATCCTTTACAGATTCACAAAACCACTGGGGAGCGCCTTATATTGCCGCAGCTGAAAAAGCTGGCATTATTAAAGGCGAAGGTAATGGAATCTTCAATCCATCCGGAAAAGTAACGCGCGCTGCTATGGCGGCAATGCTAGTAAATGCCTATAAACTTCAAAGTACAACAAATGATAATAGCCAAAGTAAATTTCAGGATTTAAAAGGCCATTGGGGTGAAAGATTCGCCAATGTTTTAATTGATTTAAAAATTTCCGTTGGTACTGATAACGGTTGGCAACCTAATAGATCGATAACACGCGCCGAAGCTGCTCAACTTACTGCAAAAACAGATATGATGCAACTAACTCCAAAGAATGTTTTAGAGGAAAAAGAGATTATTACTGCTACATCATATGAAGATTTGAATTTAACAGTGGCTTCCAAAATCACAGGTCAAGAGATTGATAGTTTTATAGCAAAATATCATTCAGATAGTCCATTAGTTGGACATGGGCAAGATTTTATCAATGCGCAAAATCAATATGGCGTGAATGCTCATTATTTAGCGGCGCATGCGATTTTAGAATCTGGATACGGTAAATCAGAAATTGCATATCAAAAACATAATCTATTCGGATTACGTGCATATGATGGAGATCCATTTAAATATGCAAAATACTTACCAACGTACGGCGACAGTATTGCTTATAACGCTAATTATGTACGAGAGAGGTATTTAGAAGAAAGTGGTATGCATTATAACGGACCAACGTTAGCTGGTATGAACGTGAAATATGCATCAGATAAAGGCTGGGCTAAAAAAATTGCGGGTATTATGGAACGTATGAAACCGTTCCGTGCAGAAGACTATACATATGCAAAAAAATTACCAAAGAGTCCTGAAACATTAGATGTTGAAGCGTTATCTAATGAAATACCGTATAAAATGTATTTAGATGGTTCGGGCGCAAAAATTATTTCATCAGCTGTTTATTACTATGTACCTTATCCATTTGATTTGAAAATTAAAAGTAGATCAGATGTAGATGTAACGCAAAATAATGTTGGTACATTAACTCCTGGAACAAACATCTTTATTTATCGTGAAGATCCAAATGGATGGGTCGAATTCTCTTTTGACGCTAATGGGGAAAAATACTGGACATTAAAAAGTAAATTAAGCATGTAATCAAAAAGCTCTACTTTACTATTCTTAATTGTTTAGCTTTTAATCTTATATATTTATGAGACCAGTTTTTTATTTTCTTAAAATATAGTTATGTATACAAAAAGTTAGAGAATTATTTTCTCTAACTTTTATCCGATAGTATATGGAATTAAAAAGATGGTGGGGTTACTCCGAATATAACAGTGACTTTGTGTAAAGAAGTGTTTTCCCATTTATGCTTTGCATATGGTGGGATTTTAACACTATCACCTGTATCGAGAAGTAAAACCTCATCATTTAAATATAGTCTTACTTGTCCTTCCATAATAAATGCTATTTCTTCACCTTTATGTGCCACAGGTTCTATAGATGAAGCGGTTTGAGGTAACAGATTCATTAAAGCCAATTCCAGTGATCCATCTAAATTGGGAGATAATAACTCATATGAAACGTTACCGCTTTCAGGGAAAGTTATTTTTTTTCTTTGATTAGCTCTTACGACTAATTCTTCCGTATTGGTATCTTCTAAGAAAAAATTAAATAATGGAATATTTAATGCTACAGAAATTAATTTTAATGTTTGTAATGATGGATTCGTGATTCCTTTCTCAATCTGACTTAACATAGAAGGTGTTATATCAGCTAATTCAGCTAAACGTTTACTAGTTAATCCGGCAGCTTTTCTAAATGCCATAATTTTTTGATCAACATTAATATTGTTCATATGCGTAATCCCCTTTAAATAAGTAAAAATTATTAAATTAAAATTAATTTTATTTACTTATACTAAACACATTGTTAATATATACTTAATTATAATAAATTATTATTAATTTTCCAAGCGCCTGCACAGTTGTGAGAAAAATAAATAAGACGAGAAATAATTGGTATTTATACTTCATGTATGTTTTTAGGTATGATGACCAGATTACATGAGGGCATTTCCATACAAGATATTGGGATTGATAATAAAAAAATAGCTGATAGACTGGCAGTTAGAATAGCATCTGGGTTTGTAGATAAAAGATTAGAACTATTTTTAAGAGGTGCATATACAGCTAGTAATAATTATTTATATAAATTAATAAAAGAATTAGTAGATAAAGAAGGAAAAGACTATATACAAAAAATGCTTTAAAACAAAATTTGAATCAAGGTACACATATTGTATGGGGAATAGGAGAAAGTATGAGTTCAAGAGAAGTAATGGAAGAATAGTATCAAACAGGTTCTCAATTAATAAAAAGGGCTTTTAATAAGAAAAGGATAACTCAAGAGTAAACATCAATGCTTTATCATAAAAATTATTAAGGAAGTGAGAACATCATGAAATCAGCTTTAAATAATATTATGATTTCTTTGATTTTTGCATTAGGAGGGGTCATTGCACTTTTATTTAATTTAATGGGAAATCAAGATTGGATATTAAATTGGGTGGGAGTATTACTGGCATATCTATCTTTGGCCATTTTAATAGATTTATCAAATAAAACTGTGTATTATAAAATATTTCCTAAAATACTATACAGAACTTTGTTTATTTCCTTTAATGCTGCAGTATTAGGAATATTTGTAGGGATAACATACCAACTATTAGGAAAGTGGAATGTTACTATAATGATGTACTATTGGTTGATAATCTTATTCTTACATTTAAATACTATAATAACATTAGTTATCTTGATATTTTTAAATCTTAATAATAAAAAAAACAGTTTCCTATATAAGTTTATTATACTTTTAAACATTTTCCTTACCTTAGGGCCAGTGTTATTTCCATTAGTTCTAACTATTATTGGAAATGGTATGATCAGTAGTGCAGGAAATTAATAGGGCTTATCCAGATTATTAAAACTACTAGCAAAGGCAAAATGAGTTTGGTTAAATAACATATAGTGGAATAATAGGATAGAAGGAAGAATTATGGTATGAAAATTAAGCTAAAGAAAAAAAGAATTTTATGTGTATTGTTAGCTATTACATTAGTAGCAATAGGTTATTACATGTTTCAATCTATTACGAATCCTAAGCTAGTAAATGCAGAAGAGGTAAACAGTGTTCAACAAGTGAGCAGTCTACCTAAAAATGAATTAAAAAAATCGATACCTAATCGTTTTGCTGGTAAAGAAAGAAAAGTTGCATATTTATCTTTTGATGATGGACCTGGAAAATATACAGCTAACTTATTAGATATATTAAAAAGAAATAATGTAAAGGCAACATTCTTTTTAATTGGCGACAATGTGAAAAGGTTCCCAGATTTAGTGAAACGAGAGCATGTAGAGAGCCACTATGTGGGCATGCATAGCATGACACATAATTTTAAAAGGTTATACACCAATAAGGAATATGTTAAGGAAATGAAAGAGGATCAATCTTTAATTAGAAATGTTATTGGAAGCTCACCGAAATTAACACGGCCACCATATGGATCAATGCCTGGTTTAAATGAATCACTTCGAAATGAAGTGGTCGGAAATGATTTAAAAGTATGGGATTGGACAATTGATTCTTTAGATTGGAAATACAATAAATTAGCCGTTGATGTAGCGGCCGCAAAAATTGTGCAAAATGTATTGGCAGGTGCGACATCTTCAAAAGAAATTGTTTTAATGCATGATATTCATCCCCAATCTGTCGCGGCAGTTCCAGCAATTATAAAAGGATTAAAAGAAAAAGGTTATGAATTTGAAGCTTATAATGAGAATGATCATTTTCCAATAAACTTCTGGCATGATAATCGTATATAAAAAGATATGTATTAGTAAAAAGGAAATCAGAATGGAATAAGCAATTACTATAGGGTTTAAATATTTGCAGGAGCGTGTTTAGATAAATAGATGAAAACACGCTCTTTTTACCGGACTATTTTTAAATTTAGATTTAAGTATAAACTTTCATATTTTAGAAAACTTTATACGATTTTTTAATGGATATAAATATTTAAATGTCTTTTATTTTTGCACATAAAATTATTTAATCATAATATAACAATGAGGTGGAGTTAATTGTCGTTTTTAAAAAACAGTAAAATTGGCACAACATTAAGTGTATTGGTAATTATAGCAAGTGTGGCTTGTATAATATTATCTATACTAGGGTTTATTGGCCTGAAAAAAGGGGAGCATGCATCTAATACGATGTATGAAGATAGTTTATTACCAATTCAGTGGATAGGAGCAATAGAGTCTAATTTTTATCTAATCAATATGAATGTAAAGGAAACTATTCTATCAAAAGATCAAAAAAGAATAAAAGAGCTTTTGACAGAAATAGATGTAGCTCGTTCAGAAACTGATCAGTTAATAAAGAAGTTTGAGTCTAGAGTTAGTTCTAAAAAAGAAAAAGAATTATATACAACATTTCATGAAGTATTTAATGAATTAAGAACACAATTGAGCAAAGTACAAGATCTGGGACAATCTAATAATGATGAAGCATATGCTTATTATCTGAAAGAAGTTGACCCTAATATGAAAAAGGCAGTGCAGGCTATTCGTGGGCTCATTCAGGTTAATAATAATAATGCAGATTATTTACAAAAAAATAATACAGCCAGTGCAACAAATACTATAATGCTGTTTGTTAGCATCTCCATTATAGCAATCGTAATCGTTATTTTTATTGGCTATATCATTAAAAGTGCAATTAGACAACCAATTGTATTATTAGAAAGAGATATGGAAAGGGTATCTGCAGGTGATTTAACGATACGTACTTCTTATAAATCGGATAATGAATTAGGAAGTATTGTAAGGTCTTTTAATAATATGTTGGATAATTTACAACAATTAATTGGAGAAGTAAAAATCACAACTCAAGAGGTCATTTCGTCTACCAATGGGATGTTGCAAGATACTAAACGAGCATCTCATATATCAAGAGAGGTAGTTCAAACTATATCTGAGGTTGATAAAAAAATAGAAGGACAAGTTACTAGTATTCAAGAAAGCTCCTCATCAATGGAAGAAATTGCGACTGGCGTTCAAACTGTAGCTGAGTCTTCAGCAACGGTTACTGAAGTGGCGGTCACAACAACAGAACAAGTCAATTCTGGTAGTGAAGTAATTAAACAATCTATACTTCAAATGAATAGTATTCATGAGGTTGTTGAAGAAACTTCTAAAGTAATTGCGAGGCTTGTTACACGTACGCAACAAATTGATAAAGCTCTGGATGCGATTACTAATATTGCTGAACAAACAAACCTTCTTGCCTTAAACGCTTCAATTGAAGCTGCACGTGCTGGAGAAAATGGAAAAGGGTTTGCAGTGGTAGCAGCGGAAGTAGGGAATTTAGCTGAACAGTCTAAAGCATCTGCAGATGAAATCAATCATTTAATACTAGCCATTCAACAAGATACAAAAGATACAGTTGATGCAATGCAAAAAGGTCAACAAAAAGCTTCGGAAGGAAAGGAAACTGCTAATAAAGCAAATCGAGCATTTTCATCTATTATGGTGGCTATTAATAAAATCACTATCCAAATTCAAGAAGTATCTGCAGCAACAGAAGAAATGTCTGCTGGTACAGAAGAAGTCAATGCCTCTATGTCAAGTGTTTCTGAAAGTGCAACGCAAGTAGCTAAGGAAACAACTCAAACTGTACAATCAATCCAATCACAAGCAGCATCAATCGAGGAGATATCGAATCAATCTAACAAAATAAAAGAAAAAGTAGAAGCATTGTCAGTACTAGTTTCACAATTTATTATTGAGAAGCAAGACAAAAAGCAATAGAATATATCAAATGTGATGTAAAAATAATAAAAAGACCATTGTAACTTTTATAAAGTACAATGGTCTTTTTCATTGGGTGGATGTTCTAAAAATTCTCCAAATCATTAAATACAAAAATTACATCAATTTATTTATTTTTTAATTTGTTAATAGAAAAGGAGATTTAATTCTAGTTAATTACTGTCAAATGTAAAGAAATAAAATTGATTAATAGTAGTTCAAATCTTTATTATTAGATTGTATTTTTTGGGTAATAAGAAGTTTGCGCATGTAATTTTACATACAAACGCATAATTTTATTATATTAATATATAATGGTTTATGTATTTATTTAACCAATTTAGATAATTATCTAAAACTGAAAAAGGATTGATATAAAATGTCAAGAATGAGCATTACAAAGTCCCAAGATAGTATAATGATTGCATGGCAATCAGCAGAGATTACCATACCTATAAAAGATATCCTTACTATATCTATGAATGACGTTCCTCATAATAAGCTTGATCATGTTGTTTATATTGGAACGCCATCTTCCTCAAAGAATAGAATACTGATACATACTACAAACTTAAACTTCATTATATTCACTGCTAATCCATCTATAGTATTAGAAGAAATTAATATTGAGTAAGGCTGTTCTAATTAAAACACGAGCTTAGATAAAATTCTTTAATTACATATAGTTAATAGATTACGAAAAATGTACTGCCAGAGAAGTGGAATGTTAAGATGATTAGTCACCTTATAAAAAAAGAAAAAAATCCCATGTGAAGGGATTTTCTTTTTAAATGAATTTTAAAAAATAACAGACCTATCAAAAATGCATTGAAATTTAATATAAACGAATATTATTGTACCTTATAACTAATGCTTGCCTAGTTTTAAAGAAGCAACAACCATTTTTCTCATCCGATAATACCAATTTCTAGAGCCTTTTGAACAGCTTCTTCTTTGTTACGCACTCCTAGCTTTGCATAAGCTGTGGAAGCATAATTTCTGACTGTGCCATTCGATAAATACAGCCTTGAAGCTATGGAAGTGTATCGAAGTCCCTTTGCTACTAGCTGTAAAATTTCTATCTCTCTGGCTGTTAGCTCATAAGTAGTTGCTTTTGATTGTGGTGTCTGTTTTTTCTCATCAAACTTCTCAAATATTTTGTGAGACATTCCCTGATCAATCAGTGTCCCACCTTTATGAATAAGTCGGATCGTATTAGCTAGCTCCAATGTTTCAATAGATTTGAGTAAAAAACCATCCGCACCGTTGCGAAGTGATTCAAACGCCTGTTTCGTATCCTGAAACGTTGTGAAAATCAATACGCGGATATGTGGCCATTGTTGCTTAATCTTTTTGGTTGCCTCGACTCCATCCATGTGCTGCATATCTAAATCCATAAGTATAACATGGGGTTGAAGGCGCCCACACAAATCGATGGCTTGATTGCCATCCTCAGCTAAACCGACTACATTTAAATCTTCATATCTATCGAGTAGTGTCCTCAAACTTTCCCGAACAAATGGTTGATCGTCTACAATTAACAAACGAATAAGTCCATCTTTTATTTCAGTTTGTCGCGGTATGGTACATGTAACAAGCATTCCTTCCTCTGGCTTTGTATATACAGACAATTGACCTTGCAAATTCATTGCCCGTTCTTTCATCGCATTCATACCGAAGCCTTCCTGCCATTCTACATTTCCTTTTCCGTTATCTTGAACTTCTAACCTCGTATATTGTTGTTCAAACTGCAATGAAACTATAATTTCGGTCCCCTGACCATGACGTACTGCATTCGTAAGGGACTCTTGTAAGCAACGAATGAATGCGATCTTCGCTTGCCGAGACAGTTGATATTCCTCTCCGAATGTCCTAAAATTTACATTTACCTGAGCGTGCTCCTGAAATTCGGCTCCAAGATTTTGTAGAGATTGAATCAAGGAAGGGGATTGACACGGAGAATCCATTTGATGTAGGTAACTTCTCACGTCCTCAATACTTTTACGTCCCATTTCAAGCAGAGAATCTAGCCTCTGTATACCCATCTCAGTAGCAAGTTCGGTACGCAACGTTTCCATCCCCATAATAATAGAAGTATAAGCGTGACCAACTGTATCATGAAGCTCGCTCGACAGTCTGTTCCGTTCTTCTGCCAGTGTAATACGTTCAATCTGAGACATATATTGCTCAAGTACCGCGTTTTGTTTACGAATTACTTCATTTTGCTTATGATTGGCGATTAATAAATGAAAAGCGAATCCCATTACATAAGCGAATCCATAGTAGGTGACCATAGTCCAATAGTTATTACTTGGCGCAACAGCATAGAAAATTCCAGTTGTTATAAAAACTGTTGTTGGAGCTGTCCAATAATAGGACAAATGCTTACTATTTACAGCAATTAGAAACACTGATATAAGAAATATGTTGTAAGCTTCCGGAAATAATGAGGTTAAATATATACATTGTCCACCATATAGCAGTATTTCTGTGAACAAGTAATATTTGTAATTGAACAGTAAGGCAACCCATGGAATTGAGAAGGCAACAACCTCCCAAAGAATAATAATCCAAAGTGGCAATGTTAACCCATCCTGAAAACTTAATGTAGCTAGGATGATAGACACACTAGTAAGTAGACGTATCCCTAACATAATCCAATCGTACCAAAACCAATACTTAACCATATCTAACAAGTCATTTACCCCCTAAGTAGCCTACCTTTTTACTTCATATATTATAATTTAATCCTTCATGCCTATTATACTTTTAAATTTAAAACCGCGATACTACTCACAGATTGCAAACTTCTATCGATTTAGTTGCCGAATCATGCTACGTGTATAGCCCCCAATTTTCTTTGTCAAACCATCTACTATTCTAATACTTAGGGCGATAAATACTATCCCCATAGACATTACAAAGAGTGACTTCGCAAAAGTATCTATCTGTATGAATATAATATTCATTTCGATGTATCGATACAGTAGTGGTGCCAACAGCAACATAAGTGGCATTACATAAAAAATGATTGCACTAATAAGACTGAAAATGCCAATCACTAATTTCTTCATTAACCAAAAGACAGCAGACCAAGTACGACGATCTGTAAGCATTAATTTCACCTGAGCCCAGTTTGATGTATCCACTTTTATACTTCTATCGTAAGAGTCGGTCGAAATATCGGTATAAATTTTCGTCTGTATACGCTCGAATTGGATAAAAGGTGTAGTAGTTTGTAGTACGTGTATAACTAGTGGAATCCCAACTACTGTAAATGAAAGGGTGAAACTGAATAGCAGAGCTAATAGATAAAAACAAAAATAAAACAATCCTGTAACGAAAGTTAGCAATAAAAAATAACCATTCTGGATGAATCTTGATTTCATAAAGTTCATCGCTCCTATCTATGTAATAACCGAATTATATTGCTTTTTTTGTCATTCTCACTAGTGTAAAAGTGTCATATGACATTTCTAAATGATGCTAAAAAGGGGAGAGCTACCTACTTCTGGTTAAAAAAGATGCTTTTATTAATCTCCACAAAACAATCCCGTTCTTGAAGATGCAAGAACGGGATTGTTTTGTACTTTTATTTAATATGAGATGGACTTGTTTTTCGAATGTGAAAAATAATATCAAATTGCTCAAGCAATGATTTATCAAAGTATGCCGATTCGTTCGGGAAGATTTGTCCCCCTATACTAAGTAATGGTCTTTTTGCTTTAACCCATTTCTCTGCTTGTCCTTTAAGGTGACGGTTATCCAATAAAAACATGTTATATGGTACTTTTCCGAGAGTATAATTAAAGCTATTGACATTTTGTGGAATCGCACGCGTTGTAATCTTACCTCCAGTGGAAGGATCATATTCGCTGTATAAGGTGAAATTTCCCTCCGTAGTTGTACTACCAATTGTGACATAATTATTGTCTAAACGTTCCTTCAAAAACTGCCCCGCAACATAAGGGTATAATTTCTCATCGATAATTCCTTTAGCTATATGAATATTGTGTCCCCATACCATAGTTTTACCACCCAATGTCTCTTGTGCCCACATTGCATGATCGGCCAAGTATTGCTCATGTAGCTTTAACATACTTGGATAGTCGTTAGGAATTAGCATTGTGGTAAATTTCTCTATTGCACTTGCCGTTGCTCTCGCCCAGATGTACTCGGGTGAAACTATTTCTGTGTTGGCTTGCTTATTCTCATCTTTTAGAAATCGAGCTACTCTCTCAGCGTTTGTTTTGAACTTTTCTTTTATTTCAGGAGCAAGGTCCATATATTCCTGTGTACTTCCATTAAAAGCCGACAATTCTCTATAATTTTCTTCTACTTCTGCCAGCAAATCTGGTCGATGCAGCCTTACATAATCAATTACTTTATTAAAGCAACCTTGGTCCAACTCCTTTAAGTCGAGCCCAATAAATTGAATCTTTTTTTTATTGGATGGATCAGCATTATAATCTTTCATCCACTCAATCATGGCTATAATTTCATCAGTAGGATATAACAAGTTTAAAAAATCTCTAGGGTTTCCTTTTCCTGTTTGGATATATTCATTTAGCTTTAAGCCATTTCCCCAATCTTCTTCCATTGTGAAATTTGTAAAACCCATCTCAGTAACCAAATATTTCACAAGTCGAAACTTCATAGTGAAAATTTCAGAGCTTCCATGAGTATTCTCTCCTAATCCTACATATTGTGCACTCCCAATCATTTTCTTAAGTGGTTTTAAATCCTCAAATGATTTTGACGGCTCTATCGTTTTTAATGGGAAAGCCTGTGATTGTATTGATTTAACTATATTTTTTTGGATTGATTGACCTGAATTTTCGACAGCTACTGTTTGAGCGTTTCCTACTTCTCCACATCCTGTGACTAATAAAGCTGTACTAACCATTGCAATCATTCTTTTCTTATTCATTTTTTTCCACCTCAATTGAATTATTTTTAAAAGCAAGATTGATTCATGTACTTGCACGTATCAATTGCCTTAATTCAATTGTTATCTATCCCATATCATATTTTCTAGTTACATATTGTCATAAGGTGAATTGACACAGGTCATAGACTAATCATTACACTTTTGTACTATCGGCTATGACAACTTATAAATAATAATTACATTGATGAGTCGCAAGTAAGACTAGATTATAAATTTGGGAGGGATTTTAAAGATGAATGAATCTGTATACAAAAATATTTTTATTCTAAGTTGTATCCGTGGAAATGACAAGAAGTAAATTCGATAAACAAGTGAATTAAAGGGGAAGGGCGGATTACAATGATATTACACGCAAAATCGTTCCACAATAAAGATAAAATCCAACGTGCTAAAATAGGACTTCAATTCTTTCTGAGTATCTTAATCATTACTTCTATTATCTTAAATGTAGCAGTAATAATTACGAAAAGTATGCCGCTTATTGTGGTATATATGTTTACCCCAGTATTTTCTTCTATTTTGACTCGCATAATACTGAAAGAAGGGTTTAAAGATGTTTCTTTTAGTCTCGGTAACTTAAAGATATGGAAGGGGATTGGTTTTGCTCTGCTAATACCCATGGTTATTTGTGGAATTACTTATTCTATCGCCTGGTTGAGCGGAATCGCGAGGTTTCAGCATCCCGAAGGTGGTATGTTAGAACCAATCTACAATATACTTGGACTTCAGTATCTACCGGAACCATTCAGTTTCATTTATCTAGTAGTATTGAGCGGCATTTTAGGAAGTTTGCTTAACTTAATCCCAGTTTTGGGAGAAGAAATGGGTTGGCGAGGTTATATGCTCACAAGGCTAGTCGATGCAGAGTTTTCACGGCCTATCCTTATTAGTGGATTGATTTGGGCAACGTGGCATGTTCCAATTGTTATTGCTGGTCTATATGTAGAGGGATCATCTGTCCTACTTTCAGTACTTGGCATCTATTTTTGTATTGTGCCATTCAGTTATATTACAGCTTATTTACGACTTATCACAGGTAGCGTTTGGCCTTCGGTTATCATCCATACCACTTGGAATGCCATCATACAAGGACCTTTCGCACGTGCAAGTACAGGACATCAGTCAGAGATTTGGATTGGAGAATCTGGCTTAATAACCGCTATTATTATCTTGATTACGGCAATAATTTTATCTCGGATAACAAGATTTACAAAACATTGATTCGCCACATAAATTATTGAAAATTAGAATTATGTTTCTATGAAATAAAAAATACATCCTTATAGGGATGTATTTTTTATTAATAATAATGTTATAAGTTATTCTACATGAACCGATATGGTTTTAGATAATACTTGCATTGAGAAAGGAACTCTAGCTTCAAAAGTTATAGTATTTGTTGAATTTGATGTGTTTGAAAAGATGTAAGAATCTTTGATACGTAATCTAAATGTTTTTTCAGATCCGAATGGACCAGAATAAGAACTAACTTCGTCTAAAGAACTTCCCGCATATCTAATACCATTAACAGTTAAAGCCTCAGAATATGAATCTGGTGTACCTACTTCACTAACTTTCACATAAAGGTAATCGCCTTTAAGAACAGGAATAGATAAGTAAGAACTTGCACTATACATTTTGTTATTATCGCCTACAGCACTAATGCTAACACTTCGTAATGGGGAAGAATCCGCCTTTGAAATAGATGGTAAAAACGCTAGTGTAAGTGCGAAACACATAGCTAACATGCTCATAAATTTTTTCATATTTACAACTCCTATGTAATTTATTTAACATCCTGTATTTTACAGGTTATAAATGTAAATTACAATATTGTAATATAAAGAATAATTATGTAATTATGCATATTTAATATAAGGCACATGATAATAAATCTAAAACAGACATTATAGCAACAAATAAAGTCTAAAAATAATGTGAAATACAACTGAAAGGTCCTTATATTTAGTGATGATTGTAATAAATTATTTAATAGTCATGTGAATGTTAAATGAATCTATTTGCGAATCTATCTAAAAAAAGAATGGTGTATAGACTGGTTGCAAATGCAACTACCAATATTTTTTGTGAGAGAGTACTTACTAGGAATTGCTCTTTTTATAATATTTGAACTATCCCCACTTGAAACAGTCCGTGAGCATTTTGAGTGGGGATTAGTTTGACTATTAAGCTTTATTATTATAACTGATGATTATTTCGGAATCTTGACAGTTATCACTTTTGTCATACTCAATGCAAGCTATGTGACCATCAGGGTGAAACAAAACGGTATCTATATTTTAAAATTAGAATCATATAGCCATTAAGGATGTTAACGTAAATAAAGTTCAAAATTTTTCAATATAAGACTTTACTGCTTGTAATAAAAACTCTTCTTGCCCCATACCAGATTCTGAAGCCATTTTAATTACTTTCTGTTTAAAGTCATGATCTGCATGAAAGGTTAATGGCTCTACTTTACTTTTAAAATAAATACCTTCAACATGGGGGAGTATTGAGCCTGACATCATATGTGAGTGTAAATACTTAATCTCTTCTTGGAATTGTAATGGCTCTACCTGTAAAACAAATGGTTTAATTTCTAACCTGATGGTATCTTGTGTAGAAGTCAATCGCATATTTGTGACACCAAGCTCTTTATAAAATAAATTTATTAGATTATAAGTAATAGAACTAAATAATTGAGGCTTTTTAAATGTAAAAGATAAATACCCTCGCTTCGTAATCACTGTGTGTTTTTTGAAGGGTTCAAGGGAATAATTATGTTCTTTATAAGCTGATAATGAGAAAATTTCTTCATCCTCTGTAAGAACCTTTCCATCGGATCCATTAATTTCTATTACCCTAGCTTTTTTTTCTGTATGTCGATGTATCAATAATTGATACAAATAAATGTCTGTATCTTGAATCTTAGTAATGAATGTTTTACGTTCTTTTGTTGTAGTTTTTTCGTAATTAAGCTGGAAATTTTTTAGTTCTTCTTCATTAATGACATATACTTGTTTACCCAGCTTTTCTACCATTGTGGCTGTTAATTTCCCGGATTTAATATATGTAAAGATTGTAGAGGGTGCTACGTTTAGAATTTCTGCTGCTTTTTTTGTACTTAATCCTTTTATTTCATCTTTATTTATTAACCGTTCAATATCTTCTAAATAGAATATTTTACTTCCGAATTGCTTCCAATTATCTTTATATACACATTCTATAAGACCTTCTTTTTCTTTCTTTAGAATGGTCTGAACGGTAACTCCCATTAAATCTGCTGCTTCTTTTGTTGTTACTGTAGGTTTTGTAATAAACAGTAAATCTTGTGTCATGAAAGTTTACCTCCTTATTTACTCTCTATAATTCATAAAGTATGTATATATCATATCAGATTTTTAATTAGATATAAAATAAGATTTAAATATAAAATAAAATATCATTATACCAATATGTTATAGTGAATTATAACTTTACTTAAATTTTATATAAAATTTAATATTTATTTATATATAGATGTTTTATAAAATTGTATAAAATTATGATAAATGTTTATCTATTTAGTAAAAAATTATTAGAAATTATACGTATATCTAAATAGAGAAGAATGTAGTATTCTTACAGAAAGAAAGTGATTTATTATTTGTATAATGGATATAAGTAAAATAAAATAATAAGTATAGTTAATTAAGAGAATTATATTCGTAATCTTCAATAGGAGAGGTGAATTCGAATTATGGGTAATAACAATATAGAAGAAAATGTACCTATTATAAACAATCAAAGTAAGTATATGGATACATATGTAGAGAATATAAGTGGGATCATTCCATTTCTGCATAACAATCGTTATATAGATAAAGTGGAAGAGAAGATGGAGGTTGCAGAAAAAGAGGGAAAGAGTAAATATACGTATTTAAGTGATATAGAAGTCATTTATCATTTTGTACATTTACAAAAAGATATGGATGAAAAGAAGAATAGAAAAGAGGATACGAAAAAGAGTTATGTGTCCGAAATCTTGTCATTTTGTCAGTGCATGGTGCAGCATGCAGAAGAATTTGAATTGAATGGGGAAGAAGTACAACAAAATGACTCTCTGTTAAAAACATTACAGCCTTGGCATATTCGTAAATATAATGCTTGGTTGAAGCAGGTAGAGAACGGTAGGAATGGGGATACGTACGCGGTCGCAACACTTGCAAAAAAATCTGTATTGATTCGTTCTTTTTTTAAACACCTTCATGTATTTGCTTATATTGAAAGACCTCTTCATGAAGAACTGCAGCGTGCAAATGTAAATGAACAGGATCGGCCGAATCGGGACCTATCCTATGAGGAAGTTATGAAAATTTTAGGGTTTTATAAAGAAAAAGGCCATTTAGTAAACTATACAATTTTACTAGCTCTGGCAAGTACCGGTGCAAGAATTCAAGAATTATGTACAACAAGGGTTAAAGACTTACATTATGACGGAAAGCACTGGTTAAAAGTTATAGGTAAAGGAAGTAAAGTACGTGAACTTTTCATTTCTGAACATTTATATGAGTGTATTTGTGAAATGAGAAGAAGAAGAGGGTTCCAAACTGTATTGGACCGAGGAGATGAAAGTCCTTTATTTGTAAATCAAAGAGGGAACTTTTATAATTCAAAAACGTTATCGAACCAGGTAACAGATATGATAAAAAAGACCAATTTAGAGTTTCTGCAGTATCGTGAAAATCCTGTAACGGCGCATACATTCCGTCATGCTTTTGCAATCATGGCAGTTGAACAAGGAAATGCGGATTTATATCATTTAATGCAAACGCTTGGGCATGAAAATATTCAAACAACAAAAATCTATTTAGAGAAGCATATGAAGCGAAAGAATAATGTAGGTACTTCCTTTGCGGATATGTTGCAATAAAAATTAGTATTCTATTACTGGCCGAAGAAGAAACTGTTAAGTAGACATCATACCTATTGGGGAAATTTACCTTGGTATTTGATATACTTACCCCAAGGAATGGTAGTTATGAAAACCGCGAAACGAGTTATCCACGGAAGGGGTAAGAAATTAACACTTGTTATATTATTAATCATAAAGTAGGTGATTTCCGATAATGGTTTTTGAAAATGTTAGTACGATAGGGGCACTTGCTTTTCTATTTCTAATGATTTATCTTGCAACAGATCCTAAAGACGTAAGCTTGTTAACAATCCCAGTTTATTTTGGTGGAATGTGGATCACTAACTGGATTACTGAAAATGGATTTCAGGGTACATATATTTATACGAGTTGGTTAGTAGTCTACGTCATTATAATGATTTACCTTATCTTCGCGTCAATTCGTCTAGGCATACGTAACATACAATATATTAAATAAAAAAGCGTAGAGCCATAAAAAAATAACGAAAAGAGAAACCGTTCTTACAGGCGGTTTTATTTTTATACTGAAATGCAATGTACATTATTTAACTTTTGAGGAGGATTAATTATAGAGTACTCAAATATCTACACATTAAGAAATAGTCAAGAAAAATCAAGAAAAGTAGAGTCCTGGCGTTCATTTATAGAAGAAACGAATGTTTTAGGAATTAAGGATTCAGATGTGTTTCAAATTCAATTAGTGGAATATGGGAAAGAGAGAAAGAAAAAGGGTTCCCCTAAAAATACTAGAAGAAACTAGGTTACTCATGCATAAATATCATAATTAGGCACAAGTTAAATACAAATATAATGGAGGTGCAATTATGAATATTTAAAGACACGAAAGTAATACAAATGAAATTCTTGTTTCTGCTGCTGCAAGTGCTATCGAGCAAATGAAGTATGAAATTGCTCGTGAATTAGGAGTCACATTAGGACCTGATACATCATCACGTGCAAATGGATCTGTCGGTGGAGAAATTACAAAACGTTTAGTTCGAATGGCTGAAGAACAATTAACAGGTCAATACAGATTACACTAAGTTAAAGCAGTAAATAAGAAGAATTCATGTGCAAGTGGATTATTATTCCTTTTATTTACAAAAACTTCAAAAAATAAATTTTGAAGTTGAAAAACAGACCCTCAGATTCCTTTGTAACAACCTTTTGTAGATTAGTTAATGTTATAGGTATCAGTATAAAATAAATTCGATACGATTAGTGTAAGGTTGTTTAAAACCGTTTTGTTATTATTCGTAATTTTAATTCCATAATATTTAAGCCAATATAATACAATTTCATTCATAAATAATTTAATTCTTAATTAAAAATAAAGTGAGAAATTAAGAGGGGTATATATATCAATTTATAAAAAGTAGTGTACAAAGTATACTTAATATTTAAATGGATTTAAAGATATGTCACTAAAGAATTTTTTTGAGGTCAATTTACTGTGCACCTTAATTATGGATGTTGTTTTTGTTAATTAACAGCTATTGTATTTGAAAATTTAATAATAAGTATATGTGATGTAATAATAAAACTAGGTAATATAAAGACTAATAATACAAAGATGAACAACCAATAAATAGGTTATTCATCTGTTCTATCCCGGCTGCTATTCCTAGTATTTTTAAAATCTATATATTTCTTCCTTTTTGGTGGGAAGTAAAACTAATGTTGCGACTAGTAATATAGTACCAATTAGATAAAAATAGTTGTCCCTATATCACCAGTATTTTAAATATTCCATTCTGTTTTTGTGTTTTCTATTTTTATTTTTGTACTGATGAAAAGACCTTTCTCTCAATTAAATCTTTAAGTAACATGTATCTGTTTGATACTTGAATTTCCTCTAGCTTGTACTTTCAAAGCATAGTGGTTCATAAATATCCTTATCATTTTCCTCTGTTGTTAATTTCCCGACTTTTTGTTATTTTTGTCTAAAATCTGAAACACAGTAATTTTTCAGTTTTACATTTAATTTAGCATTATCCATTTTTTGAATTCAATTTGTACATGTAATTGAATTCAAATTTTGACTGTTGTTTCTTGCGATGGTACAGTATCTCATGTTACTTTAGCCATATTTTGAATCTTTTTTCCAGCTTGGTCCTCGCATAGACTACCACTGTATTTTGTAAGTTTTTCACTGTTTTTTCAAGTTCAATGATTAAATTTTGTAGAATTAAGAAAAGATCCTCGCTTATTTCATTTACTTATCTTATCTACGCTACTCTGATATTTAAATGCTAATTACAATTAAATAATATATGATTTTTATAAAAAAAATATAGTAATATTTTGTCGTGAATTGTACTATTTTGATATTTTATAGTAATATTTTGTCGAGAGTTATACCTGACGGAAAATAATTTATGAATTTATACCGTAAAGATGTAAAAATTTATTAGTTAATCTAATTAAAAGGAGAAGGTAATGAATAATTCTATCGATATACAACACTTGTGTGATCTCGCACATAAAGCCTTTAATGTACCCGTTCACATTTTATCCACAGACAAAAAAATCTTATATCAGTCTACTTCTGATGATATTTGTAGTCCTTTTTATTCTTCTAAAGAAGAACATCTTAGTGACATTTATCAAGAAAATGATCCCGATAATTTGCCCCTTTTCAGATGTAACAGTTATCTTGAAAATTTTATCCTAATTCATATCGCAAATCATGATTATATAAAAGGGACTATAATAATTGGCCCAACTATACATCCAAAGGGATCAGATGATGTGACATTTAAACTTCGAAAAGAATTTAACTCAAATATTAATATTCAAGAAAGACTAACTTATTATCAATCCCTACCTGAGGCAAAAAAAAATGCTTTAATTGATATGGGGATTTTATTGCATTACATGATTTTCAATGAAAAGTTAGATGTTAATATTGTTTTAGAAAAAAATAAAGTGTTAGAGGAAGTTCCCTATAAAATTGTGGAACCCGATCTATATATTTTAAAACGTCAACAAAATAAACCAAAAACTCACAACATGGCATTAGTACATAATTATTTTTCAGCAATCAAAGAGGGAAATAAAAAGAAGTTGTTGCAATATATGTATGCAGTTTCGCAGGAAGATACTGAATTAATTTTAACAGCGGATCCACTTAGAAACCAAAAAAACCATGGGATTATTGCGATTACTTTAGCTACTCGATATGCGATAGAAGGTAATCTCCCACCAGACATTGCTTTTGCACTTAGTATTTTGTATATCCAAACCATGGAACAACTAGATAACGTGGACTCTGTAAGGCGATTGTCAGGAGATGCTTTACGTACTTTTGCAGATCGAGTGAAAGAATTCAATGCGCAAAAATTTTCAAATGCGGTTACTACATGTATGAACCATATTAGTAAAAATGTATACGATGGAATATCACTCAATGAACTCGCTAATCATTTGGATATTACGCCTACTTATTTATCTAAAATATTTAAAAAAGAAGTAGGAATTCCTTTAAGTGAATTTATTCAAAGGGAACGAGTTGAAGAAGCAAAAAAATTATTAACACTTACTACATATCCATTATCAGATATTTGTGCTTGGCTTAATTTTAACGACCAAAGCTATTTTACAAGGGTTTTCAAAAAATCAACTAACATGACACCTAGACAGTATCGTGAAAAATATACAGTAATATGAGCTTAGTATCAGTTTCTTGTGAAAAAACTTTAATATACGCTCAAGTAACTCAAAAAATTGAGCATACTGTTTATTTTACTCTAGAAAGGGTATGTGATTGATCTAGAAAAGGAATATGTATTCAAATAGATCTTGAAGAATCTATGAAACATTTAGTGAAGCTAAAAGACATGGGTAAGATTTATAACATGTTGTTAATTTATGAGTACACTATCCATTATTTTTCTCAGGAGACAAAAAAACAGAAGGCTGCAAAGGTTCTTTTCGAGAAAGCTTTGCGGCTTTTTTATATTTTAAAAACTATAGTTATAACAAGGGATAAGTTTATAGATTGATATCTTCATGTTAAGTATTAAAGTGGTTGGCATGTTGAGTATTTAATAATGGTGATATTAGGGACTATTACATAAAGTTTAACAATATAACATATATCACTTGATATATCTATATTATATGCAATTATACATAACTAAATAAAGGTAAAAAAGTATAAAAAAACCTATTAAATTATTCTATAAGTATTTTTTTTAAAATGAAATTGCTCCGTTGAGCTAAAATGGTTATTTATTAACCGTATACACTTTAATTTGTAATCATTACAATTACAGAGATGCAATTTCCAATTAATTATATCTATATAATTTTTTTAGCGCATATTTTTACTTAACAGTTAAACTATCGAGCTCAATCGACAAAATTTCGCTATTTACGCATCAGAAATTTAATGTTTTAATGAACATCATAACTGGTATGACCACACAGAAAGGAGAAGAGCGAACTAATAGAGGTTAATAAATTTGCAAGTAAAGTATGTTGTAATTAATTTTCTTAATAATCAGTTTTTTTAAACGGATGTAGAATCTCAAAAGTATTATTTTTAAAAAATAGGGTTTTAAGTTTCTACATAGCAAAAGTGAATTAATTCCGCAATATAAGTATAAGCAATGTACAGTATAAGTTCATCTTTTGTAGTCTTGTAAGGCTCTTGCTGAAAAAACTAAAAACCCTATTATGAAATTGATATTAAAAAAAGTCATGACAGGATTAACCCTGGATTCAATGGTTTATCTATCTTCATGGTTCTGTAAGTTAAACAGCAGCTCTAGGGGTGGAAGTATTTTACTATTCATTGGACAGCTAATTCAAATATAGCTGATGAATTTTTATCGTTTATTATTTGAAAAATAGAGCTAAATGAGAGGGAAGTAAAATCCTTAGATTCTATTAGAAGTAAATAATAACGATAACATCCTATATGAAAGACCTCTTCTTCCTCAGGCGTGTGTAAGCAGAGAGCCTAGAGCTAGGTTGTACAGTTATATGAATCAAGTTATAAAAAAAAATGGTAAAGGAGTGTACGGAATGAAAAATAAAATAATGACAGGATTTTTAATAACATCCATTGTAACTGGAGCAACTTTTCCTATCAATACTCTGGCAACACCAATCGTTCAAGCAGAAACTCAACAGGAAAACATGGATATTTCTTCATCATTACGAAAATTAGGTGCGCAATCTAAATTAATCCAAACGTATATTGATCAATCTTTAATGAGTCCTAATGTACAGCTAGAGGAAGTCCCAGCTTTAAATACAAATCAATTTCTAATCAAACAAGATATGAAAGAATGGTCATCGGAACTCTATCCACAGTTAATTCTATTAAATTCAAAAAGCAAAGGATTTGTAACGAAATTTAATAGCTATTATCCGACATTAAAATCGTATGTAGACAATAATGAAGATAGAGAAGGTTTTTTGGATAGACTTGAAGTACTTCAAGAAATGGCTATGACGAATCAAGAAAATGCGCAACGACAAATTAATGAGTTAACTGATCTTAAATTACAGCTTGATAAAAAATTAAAAGATTTCGATACTGATGTGGCAACTGCGCAAGGCATATTAGGTACAGAGGGAACAGGAAAAATAGATCAGTTAAAAAATGAAATATTAAATACCAAAAAAGCAATTCAAAATGATTTACAACAAATTGCATTAATACCAGGAGCTTTAAATGAACAGGGATTTGCTATATTCAAAGAAGTTTATAGTCTTTCAAAAGAGATTATTGAACCGGCTGCTCAAGCAGGGATGGCAGCGTATAACAAAGGAAAAGAAATTAACAACTCTATTCTAGAAGCTGAGAAAAAAGCAGCGCAAGAAGCGACAGAACAAGGTAAAACTGCTCTAGAAATTGAATCGGCCAAAAAAGCAGCTCGTGAAGCAATTGAGAAAAGCAAACAAGGTGAAATAGCTGCAGCTGCAGCCGCAAAAACGCAAGAATATGACCTGATGAAAGCCATTGATACTGAAAAAATTAAGAAAACATTTGGTGTCTTCGCAGAAGTAAATAAACTAACAGCAGAGCAGCGAGCATATTTAGATGACTTAGAGAAACAAAACCAAAAAATATATGATTTAACAACGAAACTATCAATAGCAGATTTACAAAAATCAATGCTTCTTCTTTCACAAAATGATTTGCATACGTTTGCAAACCAAGTAGATGTAGAACTTGACCTACTAAAGCGCTATAAAGCAGATTTGGATCTAATAAAAAATAACATTACAAAATTATCTATTAATGTTGATGCAACTAACGAGCAGTCTCAAAAAGATACATTAAGACAATTAAAAAATGTAATAAGTTACCTTGAAGAACAGGTATATAAATTTTAATATTACGTTTTTTGAAAAAATATAAAGATTCTAAGAATCTAGCGAAAGAAGGAGAATAGTTATGAAAAAATTCCCATTCAAAGTGCTAACTTTAGCCACTTTGGCAACGGTTATAACTGCTACTACTGGTAACACTATTCATGCGTTTGCACAAGAAACGACCGCTCAAGAACAAAAAGTAGGCAATTATGCTTTAGGTCCTGAAGGACTGAAGAAAGCATTGGCTGAAACAGGGTCTCATATTCTTGTAATGGATTTGTACGCAAAAACAATGATTAAGCAACCGAATGTAAATTTATCTAATATCGATTTAGGATCAGAAGGAGGAGAGTTGCTCAAAAATATTCATCTTAATCAAGAACTGTCACGAATCAATGCGAATTATTGGTTAGATACAGCGAAGCCACAGATTCAAAAAACAGCTCGTAATATTGTAAATTACGATGAACAATTTCAAAATTATTACGACACATTAGTAGATACTGTACAAAAGAAAGATAAGGCAGGTCTAAAAGAGGGCATAAATGATTTAATTACAACAATTAATACAAATTCAAAAGAGGTTACAGATGTAATTAAGATGCTACAAGACTTCAAAGGGAAACTATATCAAAATTCTACAGATTTTAAAAATAATGTTGGTGGTCCAGATGGGAAAGGTGGATTAACTGCAATATTAGCAGGTCAACAGGCAACGATTCCACAACTTCAAGCTGAAATTGAGCAACTTCGTTCTACTCAGAAAAAACATTTTGATGATGTATTAGCATGGTCAATTGGTGGTGGATTGGGAGCAGCTATTTTAGTTATTGCAGCTATTGGAGGAGCAGTTGTAATTGTTGTAACTGGTGGTACAGCAACACCGGCTGTTGTTGGTGGACTTTCAGCTCTTGGAGCAGCTGGTATCGGTCTAGGAACTGCAGCTGGTGTCACGGCATCTAAGCATATGGACTCCTATAACGAAATTTCTAACAAAATCGGAGAATTAAGTATGAAAGCAGATCGTGCTAATCAAGCAGTTCTTTCGCTTACTAACGCGAAAGAAACATTGGCATATCTATACCAGACTGTAGATCAAGCGATATTGTCTCTAACAAATATTCAAAAGCAATGGAATACAATGGGCGCAAATTATACAGATTTACTGGATAATATCGATTCTATGCAAGACCACAAATTCTCTTTAATACCGGATGATTTAAAAGCTGCTAAAGAAAGTTGGAATGATATTCATAAAGATGCAGAATTCATTTCAAAAGACATCGCTTTTAAACAGGAATAGAACTGAAAATGAACAATTATATTGGAGGAATATAAAATGATGAAAAATATCCCGTACAAACTGATCGTTGCATCTGCTCTATTAACTATGACAGCAACTTCTGTAGTCTCACCAGTAGCAACTTTTGCAAGTGAAATTGAACAAACGAACAATGGAGATACGGCTCTTTCTGCAAATGAAGCGAGAATGAAAGAGACCTTGCAAAAGGCTGGATTATTTGCAAAATCTATGAATGCCTATTCTTATATGCTAATTAAGAATCCTGATGTAAATTTTGAAGGAATTACTATTAATGGATATGTGGATTTACCTGGTAGAATCGTACAAGATCAAAAGAATGCAAGAGCACATGCTGTTACTTGGGACACGAAAGTAAAAAAACAGCTTTTAGATACATTGACTGGTATTGTTGAATATGATACAACGTTCGACAATTATTATGAAACATTGGTTGAGGCGATTAATACAGGGGATGGAGAAACTTTAAAAGAAGGAATTACAGATTTACGAGGTGAAATTCAACAAAACCAAAAGTACGCACAACAATTAATAGAAGAATTAACTAAATTAAGAGACTCTATTGGACAAGATGTTAGAGCATTTGGAGGCAATAAAGATCTTTTGCAGTCGATTCTAAAAAACCAAGGTGCAGATGTTGATGCAGATCAAAAGCGTCTAGAAGAAGTATTAGGATCAGTAAACTATTATAAACAACTAGAATCTGATGGGTTTAATGTAATGAAGGGTGCTATTTTGGGTCTACCAATAATTGGCGGTATTATAGTGGGAGTAGCAAGAGACAACTTAGGTAAGTTAGAGCCTTTATTAGCAGAATTACGTCAGACCGTGGATTATAAAGTAACATTAAATCGTGTAGTTGGAGTTGCTTATAGTAATATTAATGAAATGCACAAGGCGCTTGATGATGCTATTAACGCTCTTACTTATATGTCAACGCAGTGGCATGATTTAGATTCTCAATATTCGGGCGTTCTAGGGCATATTGAGAATGCAGCTCAAAAAGCGGATCAAAATAAATTTAAATTCTTAAAACCTAATTTAAATGCAGCGAAAGACAGTTGGAAAACATTAAGAACAGATGCGGTTACATTAAAAGAGGGGATAAAGGAATTAAAAGTGGAAACTGTTACTCCACAAAAATAGGGAAATATTTATTCTGTTGCAAAGTGACCCGTAACATAGAGAGTCTATGATTACACTGTTAAACAGTAAAGCAATAATTAACAAATCCTTATATATTAAAAAGGCGGAGTCTCATTAAAGACTTCGCCTTTCACTTATATATGAGTTTTATCCAAATAAAAAGTTAGTCATGTAGTTTACTTGTTTTTAAAAATTTGTAACAGAATTAATCAATAGGGGACAGGTTATATAGATTTGCTTAATAATATCGAATCTATGCAACAACATCGTCTTTTAATAAGAATAGGACTTGAAATCATACTCTATACAGGAGGAATAAGAAAAGATGAAAAAAAACCCTTATAAAATACTGGCTGTATCAGCATTTTTAATTATGACAACTACCTATGCAGTCGCACCAGTAGCAACCTTTGCAATTGAAACTGAACAAACGAACACTGGAGATATGTCTCTTTCAGCAAATGAAGAAAAGATGAAAAAAACTGTGCAAGATGCTGGGTTATTTGCAAAGGCTATGAATGAATATTCTTATTTGCTAATTAATAATCCGGATGTGAGTTTTGAAGGAATTTCTATTAATGGGTATGCAGATTTACCTAGTAAAATTGTACAGGATCAAAAGAATGCAAGAGCACATGCTGTTACATGGAATACAAAAGTAAAAAAACAGCTTTTAGATACATTGACCGGCATTATTGAATACGATACAAAGTTTGAAAATTATTATGAAACATTAGTAGAGGCGATCAATAATGGAAATGGGGATACTTTAAAAAAGGGGATTACAGATTTAAGGGTGGGGATTCAACGAAACCAAAAGTCTGCAAAAGCACTAATAGAAGAATTAACTAAATTTAAAAACGCTATTGGAGAAGATGTTAGAGTATTTGGAAGCCATAAAGAGACCTTGCAATCGATTTTAAAAAACCAAGGAGCTGATGTAGAGACTGATCAAAAGCGTTTAGATGAAGTTTTAGGACAAGTAAACTATTATAAGAAATTAGAATCTGATGGGTTAATAATGGTGAAAGTCCCTTTTATCCCCACGCTTATTTCTGGTGGCATAATGATAGGTACTGCTAGAGATAATTTAGGTCGATTAGAGCCTGCTTTAGCAGAATTACGTAAAACTGTAGATTATAAAATTACATTAAATCGTGTAGTCGGAGTTGCATTTCATAATATTAGTGATATGCATAGTACGATTGATAGTGCTATTTCTGCTCTTACTTATATGTCCACACAATGGGATGATTTAGACTCTCAATATTCGGGCGTAATGGGGCATATTGATAAAGCTGATGAAAAAGCTGATCAAAATAGATATAAATTTTTAAAGTCTAACTTGAATTCAGCTAAAGACAGTTGGAAAACATTAAGAGCAGATGTTGTCACATTACTAGAAGGCATAAAAATTGCAGAGAAGAAAGAACAAGATTTTATGAATCTACTTCGTCCATCAAACGTTTTTTACTTTTATAAAAAAATCCATAACGCATACACTTTTGAAATAAAGACTGGAACAAATGCACCAAATGCGTCTTATAAAGTTATGAATTTAACTAAAAACACTGTTCATCATATGTGGAGTGGAGGGGCTAATACAAGCATGTGGGCTGACTGGCTTTCATTCAATCCAAATGATGAATTTGCGGTGGTAGCAGTAGTGGATGGAAAAGAATATGTTGTGTATAAAGACAAAGTAGAAAATATAATGAACTGAACCCCAAAAAACGCATTAATTGGAGATGGTACACTAAACTAGACACCAAGTTAATTGAAAAATTGACCGGCATATGGCTCCTTATTTCCTATAACACCTAGCTAAAGCAAAGGAATTCGTACATAGATTAGTTGACATTTATGTAAGTTTCATCCATTTTCAAAGATAGTTTTTCTTTTTTGTTTTATTTTTCAAAAATCACGAAGGAAATTTCCGCATTCACGAACTCAGCACATAATGGTTGTTAGATGAATTGACATACCACGTCCCTTTAGAATTTCAGGCATATTACGATAACTTAAAGAAAAAAATAATAGTAGCAAATGGCTACTATTATTTTTCTTAAACTATTTTTCTTTAAAATATCACATCTGTCATGTTCCTTATTTGCTTTCAAAGAATTTATTCTAGTTAAAAAAACCTTGCACTAGAACACATATTGTTCTAATGCAAGGTTCGCTGCAATATAAAATACACGACAGTAAGGGCAAGACATAAAATGTGATTTCAAATGAAACATATGTATATGTGAAGTAAGGTAAAAGAGGGGCTGCTCATAACCAGTAGCCCTTCTTTATAACGTTATTTTGCAGGGAAATGTTCAAATATACGTTATATATCATATTCCTCTTTTTCGGAAGAGAAACAAGAACATCTAGCTTAAAAATTTTCACAACAGAGCCAGATAACGTGTTAAAGTATTAATTACTGTGCATGTAAAGATAAAAAAAGAGCCTTACAAAAAGATATTTGTAATAGTTTAGCTTATACGATTTTAGGGGATTAATAGCATTTTATGCCGTTATTATTAACCTAATTTCCAAGAAATAGAGGTGAATGTAGGATGACTAAACCTTTTAAAAAAAATAGTCGTTATATGGTTGGGTTGGACAGTCTAAGGGGTCTAGCTATACTAGGTTTTATTTTGTATCATATTAATTTTAATTGGATGCCTGGAGGGTTTTTAGGAGTTACTGTATTTTTTGTACTTTCAGGTTATTTAATTACAGATATTCTAGCGATAGAGTGGAAGAGAAATAAGAGAATTGATTTAAAAAAATTCTGGCTTAGTAGGGCAAGAAGATTGCTTCCGGGAATGCTTGTTATGCTCGTTATAACGTTGGCATGGATTACGATGTTTCATAGCTCTTTACTTGAAAAAATGCGCGGAGATTCATTAGCGGCATTATTTTATGTTAGTAACTGGTGGTATATTTATCATAAATTATCGTACTTTGATAATTTTAACCAGCTTTCTCCATTGAATCATTTTTGGTCGCTAGCAGTTGAGGAACAATTCTATGTTGTTTGGCCATTTATCATTAGTTTAGGGCTTTACTACATAAAAAAACAATCCCGTATGATTTTATTAATTTGTCTGGGAGTCGTTGCTTCAGCTTTAGCGATGGCAATTTTGTATGAACCTGGAGCTGACCCAAGCAGAATATATTATGGTACAGATACGAGGGCCTTTTCCTTACTTATCGGAGCGGTACTTGCCTTAGTTTGGCCAAGCAATAGGCTTGCAAATAAAATTATTCCAAAGGCGCGTTTCATTCTTGATGTAGTGGGGGGCATTGCCCTTATTATTATTTTGGTTATGTTTTGGAAGACCAATCAATATGATCCATTTCTATACAAGGGAGGAATGGTTCTCTTATCAATTGCAACAGCATTGTTAGTGGCAAATCTAGCTCATCCATCTAGTCGTATTGCTCAATTTTTACGATTTAGACCTTTACGTTGGATAGGGATAAGATCGTATGGTATATACCTCTGGCATTATCCAATTCTTACATTGACGACTTCAAAGGTAAATGCTGGGGATTTTTCACTAATAAGAGCAATCCTTCAATTTCTTTTGATTATATTGATTGCGCAAATTTCATGGAAGTTTATTGAAAAACCAATCCGAGAAGGAGCGCTCCGGAACATTCAGTTTAAGAATTTAAGAATTCAAAATGTCACTTTAGGTGTTAAGTTAGCTTTAATTTGTACATTATTCGTTTCGTCGATAGCAGTCGTAGGGTTATCAAAAGCTAGTAAGGCTAAGGAGAATTCTCAACAAGATAAGGTGGAAGTAGCACAAACACAACCGTCGCCACATCCAGTTGCAGTTTGGGAAAATCCAAATCAAGAGACGCCTCAAAAACAAGGGGAATCAAGAGAAGTAAATTCTGCGCAACCTAAAAATTCACTCACGGTTACTGCGATAGGTGATTCCGTTATGATTGATATTACTCCGTATTTAAAAAATACTTTTCCTGATATTAGGATTGATGCGCAAATTGGTCGCCAGCTGTCAAAAGCGATTCCGGTAGTTGAACAGTTAAAATATGAAGGGAATTTAGGAAACTATGTCATTATTGGATTAGGTACAAATGGAGCCTTTACTACTGAGCAACTTGTTTCATTAATAAAAGTAATTGGAAACGAACGTAAAATCATATTTATTAATACGAGAGTACCACGTCCGTGGGAATCAATCGTGAATGAGAGACTGAAAGTAATGGCATCTGAATATCCGAATGTAACTCTAGTTGATTGGTATGCAGCAAGTGCTGGAAAGAAAGACTACTTTGCACCTGACGGTGTGCATTTAACCAAAGTAGGTGCAGAAGCATACGCATCACTTGTAGCCAAAGCGGTGAAGCAATAATTAACCATGTTTTATTAACTTCTGTTGGGTAAGGAAATGATTCTGGGTATGGGGTGCCACTCTGAGGTTTAATTACAATTCAAAAAAGAATATTATTCATGTTCTTCTAATCTACGATTTAGAGTGACCTGACTCACTTCTGTAATTTGACATGAAATATACGCAAACCTGAAAAGAAAAGGAACTAGAAGAGGCTATAAAAAATAAAAAATATGAAGTTGAAATATTAGGAAGAGGCTCCGCAGGTAGAAGCACTGCAAATACATTAAAAGAACGACTTGCAATGAAAAAAATTAATTCAAATCCACAAAGAATAGTTCTAACGAGAATACCAATGACAGATTCTTGTTGACCCAAAGAAGGTGGCTAGGCGCAAATGGCGCATAATGTAACTCTTGTAGCAATTCATTATTTTAAAAATAATAGAACAGGCGAATTTAATGATTTTAAATTTAAAAATTAATTTTTTGTTGATAGGAGCTTGTATGTGAAGGTACTATGTATAAAAAATTCAGGAGATACATTTTCAGAGGTTTTATTAGATCAAGGATATAATCGAGACTCTATTATAAATTTAGAAACCGATAAGGAATATGTGGTTTATGGTATTAGTTCATTGAATGGAGCATTAGACTATCTAATCTTGGGTGAAAATGAAAACTTGCCTTCATGGTACCCAGCGGAATTGTTTGAAGTATCGAACCCTTTACAACCTTTAGAATGGTATTTTGCGGATCATAAACATAGTAAAGCGACAACAATAGAATATATATGGGGTTATAAAGAATTAGCTTTAAATGATAGACATGCTCTTGGTTTAATAGAAAGGGAGAATAAAGATATTGCAATATTTTTAAAGCGAAAAGCCGAAATTGAGGAATTAGAAGAATTGTAATAGTGAAGGAGTTGATTAATTTATAAAAAACGTAGGAATTAAATATTCCTACGTTTTTTTGTACATAACATTTAAATAAACACCTTATTTTTGGGGGATTTGCAGGTTCATATGGAAGATTCCCTGGTTTTCGATTTGAATCAATATGATACTATTTACATGTATTATCATGTACGGAATTATATTTTTTGCACCTGAACTGTTTATACTATTTGTAGGAATTTCTGTTTTTTTGTCGAATATATCTTTAATGCAAGGAGGGACATTACATGATTATTAAAGACTATTTCATCAATATTTCTATTTTTTCTTTATTAGTTAGCGCAGCGATATTTATTCAAGTGTTTTTGGTTCATTCCAGGCGATATTTCGAAAAATTCTATGGAGGAATTATTGCAGTTACTTTGATGCTCTTTTCTTTTCCATACATGGGATTTTCCTACGATCTTCGAGTTGTTCCTCTTATTCTATCTTTTATTTATTTTGGTCGCATTGCTGGCTGGATTACACTAATTAGCATAATTATAATGCGTATCTTTTTCATTGGTGGGTATTGGGAGCCACCTGTGATTGCATATTTAAGTATGAGTGTTCTATTTTCTACTTTTAAAACATATTTTAAAAACCTTCATCCTTTTAAAAGTGCATCTTTATATTTTTCTATTTTTGTCGGAATAAAGTGGTTAGTTGGTGTATTCTTTAATACTACGTTACTTTACTCTGGAGGTTTATTATATATAGCGTTAGGACTTTTAATTGGGCTATTTCTTATGGAAGCCTATCAGAGATTGTATTATTTAACACAGGACTTATCTAAAATGAATCGGGAATTAAAAAAATCCAAGCAAGAACTTACAGATACCGTACATGAGCTTCAAGGAGGGATTTTTAAATTTAAAAAAGTGGGTAAGCACTTTATACACACTTTATGTGATGGACAGTTTTATTATCAAAAAGGATTTTATTCTGAACAGGTGGTAGGAAAAAGCTTACGGACTATTGATGCTTCTATTGTTCCACCACATTTAGTTCCGCAATTGATGAAGTATTATCTTCAGGCATGGGAAGGGAAAGAAATTATATTCGAATTACCCTGGCCAGATGATAAAACAATTATTCTTATTGCACTTAGGCCGATTAAACGAAATGGACAAGTTATTGAAGTTGTTGGTTCTGCAGTCGATATAACCGAAAGAAAAAAGGTAGAATCAGAATTAAGGGCTACCAAAGAATTACTAGAATCATTTATAAAGCATAATGTAGATGCTATTACCATTTCTGATCGAAAAGGGCATATTTTACAAGCAAATAAAGCTTATGAAAAGATATTTGGATGGTCACTACAAGAAATCGTAGGTAAGAGATTACCCTGTGTACCAGATTTCTTAATGGAAGAATCACTTGAAAATATTCAGAAAATTCTAACAGGAGAATCCGTAGTTACTAGATTAGAAACTGTTAGACGACGTAACGATGGAAGTCTACTTGATGTCAGTCTGACAGTTTCTCCTATACTAGACGTAAGAGGAAATGTAATAGCTTTATCTGCAATATGTAGAGACATCTCTGAAAGAAAACAAGCAGAAAGAGAACGACATCGATTACACCAACAATTAAAAGATAGTGAAATGAAGTACCGTGCACTAATCGAACAAGCAACTGATGCAGTATATGTAGTAGAGCTGAATGAAAATCATGTTCCAAGTCGATTCATTGAGGTAAACCCTGTTGGTTGTAAAAGATTTGGATATAGTAGAGAAGAGCTGCTCTCGTTACCATTTCCAAATGTCGTACCACAAGATTCTAAAATGATTGTAAGGTTATTAGAAAAAATTAGAGAGGGACAAACTTCCTTCACTTTGCAAGATGAATATGCTTTTCCAACAGGAAAAATAATAACTACCGAGTTTAGTGTCCGTGTTTTTAACTTAAATGGTAAAAAGGTTTTCCTGAGTATTTCTCGTGATATCACTGAACGGCTAAAAACAGAAGAATTACTACGAAAATCTGAAAAACTTGCTGTCGTAGGACAATTAGCGACTGCAATGGCTCATGAAATTAATAATCCATTAACCGCAATGAAAGGGTTTATGCAATTACTAAAATCAACGGAAACTGAGAATAATCAGGGTTATATAAATATAGTATCATCAGAGATTGAGCGTATAGAAAGTATTACTAATGAATTTATGGCGGTAGCCAAACCACAGGTTGTAAAGATACAACCTAATGATATTAGTGTGCTAATGGATCAAGTTTTAATGCTACTGCAACCTCAAGCAATGATGAATAATATAAAAATTAGAATTGATTTTACACCTGGTATTCCACTGATTCCATGTGAAGGAAATCAATTAAAACAAGTATTTGTTAATATTATAAAAAATGCAATTGAATCCATGCCAACAGGAGGAGAAATTTTGATTCAATTTGATAAACTTGATAATAATCAAATAAGGATTCGCTTTATCGATCAAGGATGTGGGATTCCAAAAGAACGTATACCATATTTAGGAGAACCTTTTTACAGTATTAAGGAAGAGGGAATCGGTTTAGGATTAATGGTCTGTTATAAAATTATTGAAACACACCAGGGGAAGGTATTTATTGAGAGTGAAGTGAATAAGGGAACTATAGTTGAAGTAACTCTTCCAATTTGCACACTTCAAAATTAATACATTCTTTTACTGAAATTTTATAAATGAGTAAGCAGTTAGCTTTGGCTAGCTGCTTTTTTGTATATATTGTAATCGATTCTTCATATTACGGCTTTTTGATGTTTCATATATAGATTTTATGGCTTTTAAAAACTCTGTAAGTGTTTTGTAATATTTACGAGAGACTTTTTTAACAGTTATGAGAGAGAAAAGAAAGATTTGTTATATATGATGAAATTAATCTTACTAGTAGGTGTTCTAATGGACCTAGAAACCAAGGAGGAAAAATAACAATGAAACAATTGAAGCCAGCAATTAGTGTATTAGGTAGTGTATCGATGGCACTGACTTTAGCATCTCCTGCTTTAGCAGATGTAAAACAACCGAATCCAGGAGGTACAGTTAAAATATTCAAAGAGAATGCAAATGTAAAAAAAGAAGATAAGAATTTCACGCTCGGATCTGATGGGGAAATAGGTTCACTCATTACACAAAACATTGAAATGGCAAACAACGATTGGGATAAAGATGGTATTTCCAACGACTTAGAGATTAATGGATATAAAATTGAATTCAATTCACAAACTGGAAAAAATGAAGCGAAAGCATGGGATACCGAGAAGGATAAAGGGAAAACAAAATTTATATCGAATCCTATGAATGCAAATACGGATGGTGATCCTTTTACTGATATGTATGAGGTTGAGAATTATAACAACGATTCTGATACTAATTTCAATCCGATAGTTGCCAACATGCCGAATTTGCAAATTGGTGTCAAACGAATTGAAGTAATTCCTATTGCAACCATTACGGATAATAATGGAGGATCAGTTAGTAGAGGATGGGAAAAAAGTGTATCTACACAACATTCATTTAATGTAGGTTTAAGTGGTTCAGGTGGTGTAGAAGGCTCAGCAGCCGGTCCTGTTCCTTCCGGAAGTGTTTCAGCAAATGTGGGATACGGATATTCAAAAACAACTACGGAAACGGAGAGTTATACAAATAATTTCGATTGGTCTACTGCAACAACTGTGGATACAGCGAACGCAGCAAAATTACGGGTACATTTGGAATATAAGAATGTAGGAACAGCATCCGCTGAAAATGTTTCGCCTCATTTTAATATTCGTTTAGGAAACAAAATTATTAATACTGTAAAGGCAACACAAGATCGTTATAAAGCAAACTATTTAAGTACAGAAAAAGGTGGACGGAATAAAACAGAAGTAGTAATTGACAGTTTAGAAGGACAAGCAGATGCGAATATTGTCTTATCTTTGGATGAATTGAAAGCTGTTGAACAAGGGGAACTTCTTTCGATTGAAGTTTTACCTACAAGTACAATGGATTTATCTATTGAAAAAGGTGAAGAAATTATGCATTTGGGGGATTCAGGGAGATATGAGTCTAGAGTAAATGCAGCTACTGAACAATTAGAAACAGATATAGGAAATATACCAAAGTTTAGGGTATATACTCCTAAAGACAAATCTCTTGCTGATAAGCCAGTTTTATCCTATAACGAAGTTTTTCAACAGGTAAATATAGATACGAAAAAAGTAAATCATATTGTAAACAAGGCTAAAAGTACTAATAACGTATCAGTGGTTTCAGCTAATAATGGAACTGATGCATTGAACGATTTAAAAGCGGGACAGGGAGATCGCGGTTATTTACATAAAGACTCTGTACACGGAGCTTTTGCAAAACTACAGCAACCAACATTAGTAGAAGGTAGTTATGATTCTGTGACGCAAAAGATTAGGGCAACAATTTTACCTGGTTTATTTGGAGTGAGTAAAGATATTCCTACTACTTATAGTAAGAAATGGAATGCTCCGTCACAAACAGTAACACTGGTTAAACGTGAAAATGGATTTACATATGAGTCTAGAGAAAATATACACCCTATTAAATCTGAAATTGCTGCGCACAGAAAAGTTACATTTGAAATCAATGACGCACACAATCTAACGCCTACACAAAAGATTGATACTGAAATTAAAGCTAATAAAGAATTTGAAGATTATGTAGTAGATAATTCAGGTGAATTTGTTACAGAAGGAGTTCCTTATACCGTGGCTTCATATGGAAATACAGCTTATTTGGGAAGTCATCATGCAGGGAATAAATGGGAGTATCTTTGGGCTGAAAAATCTAGCGATGAAAAAGTGAATGTAATTATTGAAAGAGTAGGTCAACCTAAACCTGGAAAACCAATTAAAAAGGATGAAGAGGTATTAATTAAATTTCAAAATCCTATTTATTCAGATTATGCATATTTAAAACTTCAAGATAGTTATATCCATTTAGATCAAAAACAGAACGCAAGTACTTTTAAATTTAATCATGCATATCCAAAGAATTTCACTGGACACCATAAGCAATGGAACATACTATCTAATGGTAATAAGTTAAAGGTAGGATATTTAATCGATTATATGAAATATGGTAATGGAGAGAATGGGACTGATACTATAGCATGGAATCTATCAAGAGTTCAGTAATAGGTAACAGTTCTGTTGCTAAGTTTGAAAAGAGAACCGGAAATGAATTGTATCTGAAAAGTTAGATACAAAAATTTAGGTTACTAGTAAGGAATGAGTTCGATGTTGAATCGGACTCATTCCTTTTAATTTATATATGATTTAGAAACTACTATTTTAAATACTTATCTAGTCATATAAGTAATCAAATGTTAAGATTACTATCTGTATTACATGATTTATTTTCCGAATTTTCATTTGCTTCGAGGGTGAAATGTGGAATTCTGATTTATTTATGTGATTAGTTTTTATATCTTTACCTATAAAGATATTTTTATTGGATAATAGAAAAAATAAATTTTTTGTTATTGGTGAAAAAGAAGTGAGGATAGTATATGAAGAAAAGAATTTTAATCGTAGAAGATGAAGAAAATATTCGAGAAGTATGCAAACGGTATTTAGAAAGAGAAGAATATGAAGTTTATACCGCTGTAAATGGTAAAGAAGGTTGGGATTTATTTCTTACACATCAACCAGATTTAATTATATTAGATTTGATGATGCCAAAAAAAGATGGATGGGAATTATGCGAGGAAATTCGTCAGCAATCAAATGTCCCTATTATTATGTTAACTGCTAAGGGGGAGGAAAGGGATCGAATTTTAGGCTTAACAATGGGGGCAGATGATTATTTAACAAAGCCATTTTCCCCACGTGAATTAGTATTAAGGGTTCAAATTATACTAAGAAGAGGAAGCCATGTACAAATACAAGCGAAAGAATCCTTATTGGAAGTGATAGAGTTTCCAGATTTAAAAATATATCCAAAGACAAGATATGTACTTGTTTGTGATAAGGAAGTGGAGTTAACGGTGAAAGAGTTTGAGGTACTTTATCTCATGGCAAAGCATCCAAAACAAGTATTTTCTCGCTCGCAGCTTCTTGAATTAATTTGGGATTTTGGACATGAAGGGGCATCAAATACAGTTACCGTATTAGTGAGTCGTTTACGTGAAAAGCTCGAGAAGCATACGATAAAGAATCGTTGGATTCATACGGTTTGGGGTATAGGATATCGCTTTGAACCAAATGGAGGAAATGAAACATGAGATTACGTATTCAATTGTTACTCATGAATCTATTAAGTACCAGTATTATGGTAATTGCTATATGGTATAGTGAGACCAAAATGTTACTTGAACCGGAACAAACGCGGTTATTAACAGTAATTGCATTTGTGGCATTCATTATTTCAACGTTTATTTATTGGTTAATGACACGTCCTATCATGAGATCTATACAAAATTTAATAAAATTGACAAAACAATTTAGTGATAGACACTTTAAAACGATGTATATAATTGGGCAAGAACCACGTGAGTTTAAAGAATTGGCAACAGCCTTTCAACAGATGGCAAAAAAATTAGAAGAAGGGTTTACTAAGTTGGAGGAACAGGAAAACTCTCGTAAGGAGCTAATTACCAATATCTCACACGACTTACGAACACCTATGGCTAGCATGCAAATGATGATAGAAGCATTACAAGATAACCTGATTGAAGAGCCTGAAATGAAAAAGCAATACTTAGCAACGGTTTTAAAAGAAATAGAAAGATTAAATGGATTAATTAACGACTTATTTGATCTTTCAAAGTTAGAGTTTGAGCAAGTAGATTTTCACCCAAGTTTCACACATTTAGATAAAGTTCTATTAGATGTATTAGAGTCACATTCTGTCTTATTAGGAGACAAACAAATCCATGTGCAATTGGATGTCCCTGATACATTACCTCGACTTTTGATTATGCCTTGTAAAATAGAAAGAGTCATAGGTAATTTATTACATAATGCAATTCGATATTCTCCTATCTCTGGAACAATTGAATTGACTGTAGTGGAAAATAAACTAACTCAACAGGTTCAATTCATTTTGCGGGATGAAGGAATGGGAATTTCTCCAAATGATCAATTACGTGTATTTGAACGTTTTTTTAGAACAGATCGATCAAGAAGTTCACAATCTGGAGGTTCCGGACTTGGATTAGCTATTGCAAAATCATTGATTGAAATGCACAAAGGGGAAATTGGTGTAAGGAATCGCGCAGATGGTAAGCAGGGAAGTGAATTTTGGTTCACTCTTCCCATCACATCAGTAAAAAAATAAGATGGCTGAAAGACTTTTGTAACATTTACGTTAGAAAAATGAAAGACCTTCTTGTTAACATACTACTACACAGTATGATACAGGAGGTTTTTTACTTTATGAAAAGAAAATATGTATGGCTTATAGGTGGTTTGATAATTGTATTGGGGATATTATGGTCATTGTTCCGACCAGAGAAATTATTTATTGATAAGCACGTAAATGAATCATTGCCACAAACAGAGATACAATCAACTGAAGTAAGGCAACAAAGTGATCGAGTATTAAGGGAAGGTCAGTTTCAAACCGGTGTCCATGAAACAACTGGAACGGCAAAAATTCACCAATTAGCGGATGGAAAACGTGTTTTACGACTTTCTAATTTTACAACATCAAATGGGCCAGATGTACGAGTTGTATTAGTTCCTACAAATCGTTTGAAAAATAATGAAGACGTAAAAAACTATCAGTATATTGAATTAGGAAAATTAAAGGGAAATAAAGGAGACCAAAACTACGAAATTCCTGAAGGGATAGATGTAAGTGAATATGGTTCGGTTTCTGTTTGGTGTAAAAGATTTAATGAAAACTTTGGTGCGGCTTATTTTAATAATTAAATATGAACTTAAAATTTCCTCTTACAGGCGAAATTCATATGAGATATGGTAATGGCTGCAGCGGACTTAGTTGCTAAGAAGGGCACTCATAAGAGTGTCTTTTTCATATTTCTCAATTTTTGTATATTTCAGAGCTATTGGACGTTTACGGAGAGATTTTATTTAGTGTAGAAGCGTACTGTCTGTGAATAGAAGGATGAATAATATGTTACAGGAAAACATAACTCTTTTATAACTTAATTTTGAAGGAACATATACTTTTTTCATTTATCGGCTTGTAAAGAAGTATGGAAATTAAAGTTTATAATTTAAAAGTCAGCTTAAAGATGCAATAAGCAATTTGAATAGTAATCTTAAGTAAATAAAAAAGAGAGAGGAGCATCGATGAGCTCTTCTCTCTTTTTAAATCTAATTAGGGTTTCCATAACTGTAAAGGGGATGGTGTAAATTGTTGGATATTACCAAAGTATTACTTTAAGTTAAGATTATAAAGAGAAGTTCCTTTTTTCTGAAAAATTAATATTAATGCAAAATTAATGATTAATATTCAAAAATGATTTTATAGTTCATTAATTTATTACTTGCTATCTTTATTAATCATTTATTGCAACAGCTTTCATGTCCAAAATTAAATGTTTCAACAAAGGATAATATAAGTATCATTAAAATGATTTTCCAATATAATCAATGTGTTAATGAAAGGAACTCTGTGTTATTTTTGCTTTTCTACTAACTAATACAGCTTCAAACAAAGGACACAATTGCTACATGCTAAGTGTAATCTATTACCCATTCAAGATTCTGTTTATTCAATCTTTCTAAAAATAAAAAAATATTGTACTCATAAATATACAAGCTATAATGAGGGCGTCGAGAAAGAATTTATTACCTCTAGAGAAAGTATCAAACCTAGTTTTTTTGCAAAAATCCTAATGACATTGTAAGTAACCTTTTAAATTTGGACATACTGACATGATTACTCTAAGAAAGGTATGTGATCAAAAGGAAAAGTGTATTTGACACGAGAATGAAAGCGTCTTCAGTGAGGTCTTGTTTTGAATCAGTCATTTTAGTAACTTAGATTCAACTGCAATTAAAAATAATAAATTATGGGGGTGCTTATATGAACATGAATGTAGCATCTATTAAAGAACAAAAGGTTGTTAAATACAAAAGTTGTTTTGATGTGATTGGGCCCATAATGATAGGTCCTTCAAGTTCACATACTGCAGGTGCTTTGGCTATTGGAACAGTAGCCAATAAATTATTTCAAGGTCTTCCAAAAAAAGTCGTGGTAAGGTATTATGAATCATTTGCTGAAACCCATAAAGGTCACGGAACTGATTTTGCAATTATTGCTGGGATATTAGGATTTGCTGCCGATGACAGCAAAGTGCCAGATGCTATTGAAATAGCAGAATCTAAAGGAATTGAAATTACCTTTATTGAAGAAGCAGGTGATAGTCCTGCTGGCCATCCAAATACGGCAGATGTATATTTAGAGGATGAAAATCGAAGTATTAGAACGATGGGGATTTCGGTTGGCGGTGGATTAATTGAAATCAAACATGTTGAAATTGACGGATTTAGCTTAGACCTGCAGGGGCCATTGCCAGTTATTATTGCGATTTCTGAAAGAGCTGACTTTGAATTTGTCTTACGCAGGATCTTTAAACAATATGATGTGGAAATAAACAACTTTCATAGTTTAGAAGAAAACAGGAAATTTTTATATGCATTCGCTTTGGATACGCTATTGCCTGGTAATGTCCAGGAGGAATTAGGAAATTTAAGCAATATAGCTAAGCTCATTATTCTTTAGTTACATTAAGGAGTGAAAAAATATGTATATGGCCATAAAAGAAATTGTGGATGCAGCTAATAAAAGCCAAAAGACAATTTATGAATTAGCAATTGAACAGGAAATTGAACAAACTAAATCTACTTATGAAGAAGTTTGGAGTAAAATGGAACGAAATTTAGCGACTATGCAAAATGCTATAAATAAAAGTATCGAGGGCGACGGTGTATTATCTCCAACTGGTTTAACCGGAGGTGATGCTGTTAAAATTAAAAACTATCGAGAAAATAGGAAAACCCTTTCTGGAGATTTGATGGTGTTAGGGATCCAAAGTGCTATCGGTGTTAATGAAGTAAATGCTGCATTAGGAGCTATTTGTGCAACTCCAACAGCAGGTGCGAGTGGGACGATTCCGGGAGTCCTATTTAGTATTAAAGATACGTTGCAGTTAAGTCATGAAGATATGATTCATTTTCTATTTACTTCAGCGTTATTTGGAACGATAGTCGCAAACAACGCTTGTATTTCAGGAGCGTACGGAGGATGTCAAGCTGAAGTAGGCAGTGCCTCAGCGATGGCGGCTGCAGCTGCGGTAGAAGCTGCAGGTGGAACGCCACAGCAATCTTCTGTAGCTTTTTCGATTGCATTACAAAATTTACTCGGTTTAGTTTGTGATCCGGTCGCTGGTTTGGTAGAAATTCCTTGTGTAAAGAGAAACGCCATTGGAACGGCAAATGCTTTAGCAGCAGCGGACATCGCATTAGCCGGCGTAAACAATATCATCAATGCTGACGAAGTTATTGAAGCGATGTATAGAGTTGGAAGACAGATGCCTCGCGAATTAAGAGAGACAGGTTTAGGTGGAATTGCAGCTACACCTACAGGGATTGCAATTAAAAATAAAATTTTTGGAGAGAAACAATCAAATCAATGAACAATTATCGGGTATATTGTGAAAAAGTTAACAATCTATTCTCTATTGTTCGCCTAAGGATATCTGTATATTGGGAGAATTACTAATAAAATATACTACTATATAAATGAAACATTTTGTAAGTGGTAACAACCCCATCAAGTTGATGCTTCGCTAATTTTTTGATTTTGATTTTGATTAACTTAGAAGAAGGATATACGATGTGGCGCACTTTATGAGTAATTCATTTTTCAAGAACGGTCTATATTCCAATGCCTTAAATAGAGAAGTAAGAATAGGAAACTAGGAGGGATTATTATATGAATGGGAATACTGCAAAAAACATAGAATTTCAAGTTGATAATACTGCAATAAAAAATGAGAAATATCTAGACCCTAAAAAGTGGCATAAACAGGATACTACCTGGGCATTGAGTCTATTTGGAACAGCAATTGGAGCAGGAGTACTCTTCTTACCTATTAATGCAGGTTCAGGTGGTTTATTATCATTACTGTTAATTACCATACTTGCATATCCAGTTATGTATTACTCACATAGGGCGCTTGCTAAAATGATATACGCTTCTAATTCTGCTGATGAGGGAATTACGGGTACTATAAGAGAGTATTTCGGAAATAAGGCAAGTATCATTTTTAACATTGTATATTTCGTCTCAATTTATACGATCGTGCTGATGTATTCGGTTGCACTTACAAATACTGCAAGTAGTTTTATCGTGAATCAATTGCACATGCCGGAGCCTCCAAGGGCCATTTTATCGCTTGTATTAGTACTCGGTCTTATTGCTATACTAAATTTTGGTCAAGATATTACTGTAAAGATAATGAGCATGCTAGTATATCCTTTCATTGTTTCTCTACTTTTTATCGCAATATCTTTAATTCCACAGTGGAATACGTCAATGCTAAGTTTTTCAAGTATTTCTACTGCTTCAACTGGAACAGGATATTTTGGAACAATATGGATGATACTACCAATCATAGTATTCTCGTTTAATCATTCTCCTATGATTTCGTCATTCGTTATGAAACAGAGAGCTACGTATGGAATAGATGCTACTGATGCCAAGTGTGCTCAAATACAAAAAATTTGTTATATCATGACATTCGCTGTTGTTATGTTCTTTGTTTGGAGCAGCACTTTAAGTTTGACTCCAGATGATCTTAAAGTGGCAAAAGAACAGAACTTGTCAATCCTATCATATCTTGCTAATGAACTTAATTCGCCAGTAATCACTATTGCAGCTCCTATCATTGCGTTTGTGGCTATTACAAAATCTTTCCTTGGCCATTATATAGGAGCGTATGAGGTAATGCGTGACATGATTATCAAGTCCGGTAAAAAACGTGGGAAAGATATAGGAGAGAGAACAGTTAAGACAATGATTCTTACTTTTGTCGTATTAACATGCTGGTATGTTGCTTATACAAATCCAAGTATTCTTGGAATCATTGATGCTCTTAGCGGTCCGTTAGTCGCTGCTATCTTATGTCTATTACCGATGTATGCGATTCGTAAAGTACCAGTACTAGCAAAATACAGAGGGAAAATGAGTAATGTATTTGTAATTGTTATAGGAATACTTACTGTTCTAGCAAGTATTAAGTCATTATTTTAATTTACTATTGTTAGTTTAGATGTAAAAATAGTGAGATATGAAAAGAAAATGAAAGATTCCTAGCGGATCTAAATTATATATTGTTAAACCACAGAGATTATAATTTTGGACAAACTATTCACCTTAAATAGTTTGTCCTTTTTTTATTAGAGGTATAACTTCTATTAGGGGTACCGCCACATCGCTATCAAGCTAAGCTTATGTAAAGTCAATTGTAGGCGAGATTTTTTCTTTTTTCTAAAAGGCAAGTGTAGATGATTGAAAAATTTGCATACGAAATAAACCCTAACGGGTTTCACTTTTTAGAATTAAGCGGCTTGATTATCAGACATGGTACAATTGTAAACGACACCTAATATATCAAAGACCGTTTTTTTCTCATATCGATGAGATTTCCGCCCGTTTTGTTGTAGGAGATTGAACAGGCGAAGTAGAACCTTTGATAGCTCTTGGGTGTCTTTCTGTATAGCTTGGAAAAGAAGAAGAAAATAATCTTTAATCATATATATGGCCTTATACTCACTCAGTTCTCGTTTCTTTCTTATAAGAAGTAAATGCCGCATTTGAAACATAATAGAAGAACAGAGTAGAATAGCAATCAATTGTCCATACAAATGGCACTCCCACCTTTCTGATTTTATCTTTTTACACTGATGAATTTGAAAGAATGATTTCCACGTTTTAAATAAAATTTCGATTTGCCAACGTAAAGAGTACCAATCATGTACTTGTCCCATCGGGACAATATCTATAGGGGTGTTTGTCATATATACATTGATACCACTAAGTCGTTTACTACGAGGAGAATACTTCATTCCTTTCTTTTTTTCTCTTACAGTTTGATCTTGTAATCGTTTTTGTTGCTGTTGTTTTGTTAATCGATGAACAATTACACGAGCTGGCACTTTATAAATCATTCCTACATAAGCATCAGCTATTTCACATGTTTGTCCTGGTTGAAGGGAGTTCATTAGAGTCTCCATATCTATCTGTATATACTCTGTACCTTTCTTAATTCTTCCGTCTTGAAAATAATCAGGGTTAGGATTTTTTTGATGCATACGTGTATTCGACTTGATACGAGAGATATAGTAGGCCTCTTTATCTTGTATATGTTGAAGATCTTTCAAGTGAAAATAACCTAAATCTCGGATACATAAATCATTTGCTGTCACAGTTGGGACACACAGAGAGCCGTAAGTGCGATCATGTTGTTTACCTGGACCTGTATGAATATGTAGGAACTGTCCACTTAACAAATCATACTCAAGTTGAATTTTTATTCCAGCTGTATGGCTGCATCCTCCTGCACCTGGATAAACCGATGAAAATACATCCGGGAGTTGAAATGCAGTTGAATCTAAAATACGAATACGCTTGAAAACAGAAGTGTATGGAGAAGAAATCGGCATAAATGCGGCCAATTTTTTGCTTAGTAGTTCGGCTAGTAGGTGTTGTAAAAGTTGGACGGCTGCCTTATTAAACCGTTGATTCAGTCCCTCAGGGCTGATGAGTACTTCTTTTGATGCTTCTAAACAGCTAGATAATTGAGTTAAAGAAGTCATAGCTACATTTTGGCTCACCCATACACACAAAGCTACTAAATCTTTTGCTTGATACTTACTAGTTCGTTGTACAAAACCAACATCTCTAGCATGATCCCGTAAGGTATTTGGAGATAAAAAACTTTGAATCTCTTGAGCAAATAGTTGTAATTCATCAGACACAGAAACAGACATAAAAAACGCCACCCTTTCCTATGATTCTACAGAAAGAATAGCTTATTTTCATTGTTTTTGGGATAATTTCTTAAGTTTCATGAGAATATATTTACAAGCCCAAAATATGTTTGACAATCAAGGATTACATTTGTAATATTAATTTATAGATTACAAATGTAATACAAGGGGTTGAATTTTATAAAATGAAAAAATTACCTAAAATATCGGAAGCTGAATTGGAAATCATGAAAGTTCTTTGGTCAAAATCTCCTCAAACGGCAAATGAAGTGATTGAAGCGCTAGAGGTAACGATGGACTGGAAACCGAAAACCATTCGAACGCTTCTTAATCGATTAGTCCAAAAAGAGGCAGTTTCTTATCATCAGGATAAAGGGCGTATGTATGCATATTATCCTTTAGTGTCGCAAGAAAGTTATTTACAAGTAGAAACCAAATCGTTCCTCAAACGTTTCTATGGTGCAGCATTTAAACCTTTACTTGTGAATTTCTTAAAAGAAGAAAAATTGTCCTCAGAGGATATTAACGAACTCAAACGTATTTTAGATGAGAAGAATGAGGAAAATCAGAGGAAGGATAGATCATAATGATAGATATGTTTGTAAACGTCTATCTACCTCGATATTTTGATTGGGTAATAGAAACCTCCATTATGGCAAGTATATTAGTTGGCCTAATCTTATGTATCAAAATCTTGCTTAGAAATAAGTTAACTCCACGATGGCAGTATTTATTATGGATGATATTAATTGTAAGGCTTTTATTGCCATGGTCACCAGATAGTTCCTACAGTATCTATTCTATTCTTTCGTACAGTAATGAAACTTCAGTTATCTTTCACCAAGACCCTGTAGATCGTATACAAGGATCGACAGATATAGGTGATACAAAGGTAATCACAAAAGAAGATACCTATGCATCTGGTTCAACACAAACAGCGGAGGAAAGTAAAAAACAAACGTACAATAATGAAAAGCAAGATGATGAGACGTTTTCATTTTATACAATCCTTTTATATATTTGGCTTGCTGGGGTTATCATTCTGAGCCTTACTACCATCATTATGAATAGGCGTTTATTACTCTACATAAAAGAACAACCTGTTATTACGGATGAGAGAATTGTCCGGATTTTTGAAAACTGTAAGAAATCTATGTCTGTTCAACGGGATATCCCACTACTTTTAGCCGGAAAGATTTCAAGTCCAACTGTGTTCGGATTCATTCGAACAAAGGTGTTATTGTCTAGTGTACATATGAAAGTATTAGATGAGCATCAGTTACGATACATTTTTCATCATGAATTAGCCCACATCAAACGAAGAGATGTTGGTGTGAATTGGCTTATGCATGGCTTACTGATTCTAAATTGGTTTAACCCGATTCTTTGGTATGCTTACTCATGTATGCGGGAAGATCAGGAACTGGCGTGCGATGCGCTTGCTCTTACATTTATAGATTCAGAGGAAAACCTTGCATATGGCCATACTATTATTACTCTTTTAGAACATTATACAAGTTATTATCAAATGCCTAGTTTAGCGAACTTAAGTAGAAATAAAAGAACTTTAAAAAGGAGAATTCGTATGATTAAAAACTTTCAAAAGAAATCATATCGTTGGTCTGCATTTGGAGTTGTTGCTATTATTGCTGTTTCATCTCTTTCCTTACTAAATGCACGTGCGGATGGAATAAATGCAAACCAAAAAGAGAAAACAATAGGAAAAGCTACAATAAAAGAAGTAAAGGAACAATCTGGTGACTCTCTTCAAAACGCTGTAGAAAAAACACTAGGTACGCCAGAAAATGCAAAGAAAGATTGGGGAATGTCAAAAGAGGCCTATAAAATGGCTACGGATTATCTGTATTTGGCTGAAAAACATTTGACAAAAGAGGAATTTGAACAGTATATACAATTTTATAAGGAGAAACTTTCTATTCAGAAAAAAGCGATGGTTTCAAAAGAAGTACCTGAGAATTTTGAAGGGGATGTAAAATGGTTTAAGGAAGAACTGTTGAGTCAAGAAGATAACAAAAAATTAAATGATCTCTATAATCAATCACAATCATTGGGAGACAAAATTGACAGCCATTTAAGATACACTTTAGAAGAGGCACAAAAGGTTGTTGATTTTCAAATTAACAAACCAACTTATACAGTTGAGGGCTACTCACTAAAGAGCGAATTAGCTGGATCATTCCTTACAAGAAAGCCAGAAATACTTGTTGAATCAAAATATGTAAAGGGGAAATATAGTTATACAATTTATCAGTCACCACTTTTAGAACAGAAAAAAGATCCGTTTAATCGTAATGGCAATGACAATATAGAAACTTATGAATTAGAAGGAAATCAGGTATTCTATGGTACTGTCACTTCAGATAAAAACTTACAAAGTATGAAGATGATTGTTCCCGCAAAAGGAAAGAATAGTGCATATCAGATAGTTATTACAAATCCTAGTACCGGCTATCAATCGGAAACAGTGCCTGATAGGAATGTAAACAAAGCGGAACTGGAAAAAATAATGCTTTCAATGTTGAAATAATAAAAAGGTGTTTTGAAGAATTATATCTTTAGAACACCTTTTCTGGTGCATTGCCAACCAAGCAATTATTTTGGAGCCCCCCAATGCGAAAATTTTATCTCTCGACAGTTATATATGAGCTGACTTCTCAAAAAAACTACCTGTAGATAAAGAAAATTTTCGTTTAGGGGGTACTTCAAAAACTTTGCTTGATAGCGATGGGGTACCGTCACATCACCATCAAGCTAACAAATAAAACTACCCCCAAAAAGAAAAAAACGATATTCTTTCTATCTAAATTGTAGAAGGATTATCGTTTTTTTACTTTTATAAATGTAAAAAACTTTTGACATTTCTGGTGGATTTATATAAACTGAAAATGTAAAAAGTTTTTGACAAAATTAGAGGTGATGTTCATAAAAATGGAGAACATAATTCGTATTTTACGTAAAGAGCAAAAGCTTTCCCAAGAAGATTTAGCTAAATTATGTCGTGTTTCAAGACAAACGATTAATGCGATTGAGAATAACAAATATGATCCTACATTGGAACTTGCTTTTAATCTAGCTAAATCCCTTGGTGTAACAGTTGATCAATTATTTATTTATTAAATCTAGATAAGGAGAAGAAACAAATGAAAAATGGAATTAATATCTTATTTACTTGTTTTTACATTGTGATTATGGGTTTACTTGCTTTTGAATGGTATGAGAAGCAACAGCTCTCTATAACTTCGTTATTTGTAGCAACAATCATTTTGCAATCATTATTTATGAAGAGAATTTTGAAAGGGAAAAAAGAAAGTGAGAATTTTATTGATGAAATGTTTTTACATATCAGACAGAAAAGCTTATCAATTTGTTGTTTTGTAATGTATGTATTAACTTTAGGTACTTTATTTTTATCAGAAGGAACATGGAATTTTAACCATATGCATAATAAACCGTTAATCTTTCTGGTTTTCTTATATCCTATCGTTTACCAAATAAGTCATATATTCGTTTCAAGAAACAACTCTTAATAGACTATTTAAAAGTAGAAAAAAAACGCTATTCTTTCTGTAGAATCATAGGAAAGGATGGCGTTTTTTTGTTTAAATCTCTAGTACACCAATTAATCAAAAATAAAATAATTCTTCAAATTTTTTATCTAGCGCTATACAGAGTACTAATGCTAACTTTGCAGTTGGACAAAATTGTCCTGTTTCAATAGAACTAATTGTTTGTCTAGATACTCCTACCATTTCAGCTAATTCTCCCTGTGATATTTTTTTCTCAGCTCTTGCTACTTTCAAACGATTTTGCAGTACTAATTCATCTTTCAATTATCATCCCTCCAGAAAGAAAACTATGGCACTTGCAATTGTACTCATTATAGCTAAAATGCTTGCAATAAGAAATTTTTGTTCTTTTAACTTTCTAAACTTATAAAAGCTTGTACTAGCTATATAACCAGAAAAAATTGAAATTAATTCGTAACTTTTAATACCATGCATCAATTTCCAAGAACTGAAAAATAGGACTAAAACAAGTACAGCTATTAAGCCGTAACTAGATGAATCTAATTCAATAAGTTCTTTACGTTCATCTCTCCCCATTTTTTTGTATTTTCTTAATATCTCTTCTTTTTGCATGATTTGTAACCACCCCTTATTAATTATATGTTTATTGTACAGTTTTATTATCATTATGACAAGTTAACTTGTCATAATGATAATAAAACTTGTCCTTCAAGTGTAGAGAAATACAATTGGCAAAGATATAAAATTTTCATTATGGGGGTAATTAAGAAGCTTAGGTTGATAGCGATGTGGCTGTACCCCTATTACAGCAATCTTTTTTTGCTGGTTGTTATGATTTTAATCCAAGTATATTAGAGCGTAGAATTCATATACATCAAGCTAATATAATATTTTGAAGTATCCCACATCTGTTTTCTTAGGTTGATGAGAATGGGCCGGGGTACCCCATTGTATGGCTAACAACTAAAATGGCTTCATTTCATTACTTGTCCAAAGCCAATTTATCTCCCACGTATTAACTACGCGTTTCTTGAGGAAGGAACTTTTTGTCTGAAAAAAATTAAAATCTTATTAATTTTTGTAATTAGTAGAATTTTTTATAGAAAAAATTCTCTTAATATATTAAAATAACAACGTATTATGTCAGATTTTAATTAGGGGAGAGAAAATTTTTATGTTGAAAAAAATCATTCCAGTTGCTTTAGCATTAAGTACAATTACTTTTTCAAGTGCATTTGCTGCGCCTTCAGCGCAAGCAAGTACAGATTCAAACCGCTACATAGACGTACAAATGCTCGGTATTAACGATTTTCATGGGCAACTAGACACTGTAAAAAAAATTAACAATAAAGATGCAGGGGGAATCGAGTACTTAGGGGCTTATTTACGTGATCGTGAAAAACAAAATCCAAATACATTAAAGGTACATGCTGGAGATGTTGTTGGAGCAAGTACTCCTGTTTCAGCATTATTACAAGATGAACCTACGATTGAATTTCTAAATGATTTGAAATTCGATGTTGGAACCATCGGAAATCATGAATTTGATGAAGGCGTTGAAGAAATGAACCGTCTTATTTATGGTGGATATCATGAGAAAACAGGTAATTTTAAAGGAGCAAAATTCCCATATGTTGCCGCAAATTTTTATAATAAATCCACTGGTCGTCTATTTTTACCACCATTTACTATAAAAAAGGTACAAGGAGTTCCTGTTGGTTTTATCGGAGTCGTAACAACAGATGTTCCTAACCTTGTTATGCCTACTATGCTAAAGAATGTAGAAATTACAGATGAAGTTGAAGCCATTAACAAATCCGTAAAGCAATTAAAAAAACTAGGAGTTAAATCTATCGTTGTTCTTGCACATAACGGGGGGACAACAGATGGAAATGGCGTAACAAATGGTGATATCGTCCGATTAGCAAATGAGACTGATCCAGAAGTCGATGTTATTTTTGGAGGACATAGTCACACTTATGTAAATGGGACTGTTAATAATAAACTTGTTGTACAAGCAAATTCTTATGGTATGGCTTTTGCTGATGTTGATGTAAAGATTGATCGTAAGACAAAAGATATTGTTGAGAAAAAAGCAGAAATTGTTACAACTTACCATGAAGGCATAGAGCCTGATAAAAAAATAAAGAAGAAGATGGAAAAATATCAAGAAAAAATCGCACCTCTGGTCAATGAAGTAGTAGGTAAGTCTATTGCTCCAATAGATCGCAAACTAAATACAGCTGGTGAATCTACCCTCGGAAATTTAGTTGCTGATGCTCAGCGTGCAACAATGCAATCCCAAATTGCTCTTATGAATCCTGGTGGTATTCGTAATGACTTAGATGCAGGTGATATTACATGGGGAGAGATATATGGTATTCAACCATTCGGAAATCAATTAATAAAAGTAAATTTAACGGGTCAAGACATTCGTGATATTTTAAATCAACAATGGCAAAAAGACATAACAAGAATGCTTCAAATTTCAGGAATCCAATACACTTGGGATGCGAACAAGCCTAATGGAGAAAAAGTAACAAATATTCGCTTAACAAATGGAGAAGAAGTTATTCCTTCTAAAACTTACAGCGTCGTTGCGAACGCATTTCTAGCTTCAGGCGGAGATGGATTTGTGTCCTTTAAAAACGGGAAAGATGCTGAAACAGGACCAACTGATTTTGAAGCATTAGTAGATTATATAAAAAAATCAAAAGAACCAATTCAGGCTATTATTGATGGAAGAATTCAAAAAATAAATTAGTTTTTTATTAATCTCAATAATAAATAGATTACCTGTGCGCTATACTTTTTAGTGTGCAGGTAATCTATTTTTATGGATTTGCAAACTATGGGAATACACTATAACACAAGGAAATGGAAAGAGGTCTCATTTAGATACTCTGATTTGTATGGTATTAAAGCCAATTTGGTAGACAATACAATTTCAGCAATCATTATTCTCACTTTGTAAGCACAAGTATTACACACCCAGTCTATTAACTGCTTATTGATAATATTAGATCATATGATATGTGTCGATGTCCGCTTAAAACACTTAACAGTTTCTGCATCTGCCGGATGAGTTTAGTTAAATTAGTTTCCGATACATGTAGTCTATATTCACGATTCATTTATGCAAGAAACAATACATCTTCTACTAATTTTATGATGCGTTTTGAGTCACCGTACATAATATTTAGAACGTTATATAGCTGATTAGGTCGATCTGCTGTACCCCGTAATAATATTTCTAAGAAACCATGAATTTATGTAAGTGGTGTTCTAAGTTCATGAGTGGCATCAGCAATAAAGAGACCACATTACAAACTATCACAATGACTAAAATTTAACTTTGTAACTGAACTTTCCATTTCTTATAAAAATAAAATAATTGAAAGAGCACTATAGCAACGGAAACAAACGTAATAAGCAAAAAAGTAGTTAATTCTAATTGTACAGAAGATAATATAAATAAAGCTAAAGCAACTAAAGGAATTGAAAAAACGGAATTATAAAATCGTTTTTTATGTATTGAATTATACTTACTAGTTTCACACGTATTATTAACCACTAATGAATCACCTCAATATCTTAATTATATGTAAGTCTATTGTAAAAATGGTAAAGTAATGCATATAAATATATTATCATACAATCCCTTGATTTATCTAAAAATTACGATTATTTATACATTGAAAGAATATTAAATTCTTTTTATTGATACCTAAAAATATTTAAAACAATATATTGGGTTCTGTTACAAAAATTATCAAAAACGTTAAACTCTAGAAAAAAGATCATGAGGAGAATACTGCGTAGGATATTATTTTAGAGATTTTTGGTTTAATAACTGAAAACTTAAGCTCTACAAACGAGAAAGTTTGGTGATTTGTCAACCATTCTCGTTTACTATCAATTAATATAAAATCTTAAGTTGATGAATTAAGGGTACAGCCAGTATTTCGGAAAAACTCTAAGCTAAGAACATGCAAGGTTTTATACAATTTTTCGGATAATCCAGTAACAAAAGAAAGCCTTAAAATCGCGCCAGGATAGGAATGTATAAATAAATGAATAGAGTCATACAAAAATAAAAAGGTGTATTCCTTGTGAAAGTAGTAATCTGCCCTTTTTTTTTCTACCAATAATAGGACGTTATGTTAACTGAATATAAATTTTTATTCATACCTATTTTCATAGTTTAAAGAAACAGTCTAAAACAACTGTATAGAACCTTTTTAAAAAAATCCCCACTTTGTTTTGAGATATATAGCAAGAAGCTGATATATTTTAGTTTCATCAAAAATCAAAATAAGAATTCAATATACAAAACTTAAATTTTACATATTTTATAAAATTTAAGGAAATACTACTACTGAAACTAAAAACAAGGGGGACAATTTATGGCTACTAATTATAGAACATGGCGTGTATATTATCCAAGCAGAACATAAGGATGGGTCAATTTTAGTTTTGGGAAAGAAGTACGTGGAGATGCAGTATTTCATATTTCTGCTACCGAAGCTGAACTTATTGAAAGTCCTGATCCGCTAGTAAGAGCAGGAACTCATAAAGGTTCGGCTCCAAGTTATGTGAAAAATGTTAGTCCCCATTGGTATAGTGATGGCACAAGCGGTATCAACTATTGGATACAAGTAGATTGGGATGAACCATTGAATGTTCGTGTGGATATTACTGTTTTTGATCCTCCAGCTGCAAATGATGTCACTATTTTTTAATCTTTAATTTTAAAAAAACTACAATAATACCATGATATGTATATCTTAAAAGGAGTTGAAATAGTAATAATGACAAATAATAACAACTCAAAGGATTCAGCACTTAATCCTAAAATAACAACCGATTCTATCCGTATTTTAGATGCAAAAGCTTCCAAAGAAATGGAGTCTTTTCTCGATCCCCAGCATTTTGCTGAAGAAGAAGCTAAGTTTGATTTTCCTACGGAACATCATGGAGATACAGCAAATTTCCATGTCTATTACAATCCGCAATTGGGCCCTAATGGAATAACACTTTCAGATGGTGTATTATCAGTATGCGAAAGAGACTATAATACAATCTCATCATTTTTTGGCGGTTTATCAGCTGGTCCTTTTAACATTATTATTTCACCAGGAATACAAGGTGCTTTCCATCATAGTTGTAGTGGGACTGACATATATTGTGGAGTGAAAACAACACCGCATTTAGATATTGATTTCACCCGATTAGTAGCTGTTGCTGAAATAGTTGAAGTGTTTTCTGCAGTACAGAATCGTGGCTGGGATTGTGGGGCAAGTAATGGAGAGGGCCTATCACGTGTCCTAGCTGCTGAAATTTACCCAAAAGCGCTTACCGGGGGATTAGTTACCGCTCCAATCTGGCTTGACGAATCTGATCGACCTAATTATGTCGATAACAACGATTCTACCGATAGAAATCCTATATCAAATGGCTGCTCAGTTCTGTTCTTGAATTATTTACATTACCAACTTGGCTTTAGTTGGAGCCAAATCGTTCAAGCGGGAGGATCTACCCTTGCAGATACTTATAGAGAACTAACAGGAAAATCTGATGGTTTTCAGCAATTTAAAACATTTATAGATGAACGTTATCCTGTAGGAATATCTTCTAACTTAGACAAAGACAATCCATTCAATTAATAAACAGGAAATTAATAAGATAACTGTTATATACCCACAAATTATATCCAGAAAAATTATTTTTAAATAAAAAAAATAACCGGTTCCTTTTATATAAAAGGAACCGGTTTCTATTTTATTAGGAGTACAGAAACAATTCTAAATATGAGAAAGCCAATCTGGAATTTAATCACAATATTTAAAAGAACTTTAGATTCCTTAGTTTTTTATTGCTTTTTGTTTGAAGGGGTCCCACCAATATAACGCCAATTTCGTACACTAAGGAATTTTCCATTTAAAAAACTTGATTTTTCCGTACGTTAAGAAGGTTCCTTACTTAATAAATTTATCTTTATGTAAAAAAACTCTCCACCAGTCAAGGTAGAGAGGTTGAAAAAAATCTTTTTCCATTTGATAATCGTGTGTCCTACACTTTGGCCTGCAGCTGGATCAACCATGATAACATTTGGAGTTGCTGTTAATGTCATGATTTTTAACTCCTTTTAATTATTGATTTTTTATGGGATATCACTTTCGTATTTATAGCCTAGAACTGTTATTGAAGCAAGTTGGTCTGAGTCTTCTTGCCATGGATCCATTATCTTATTTACCCCCGTTAATGGTGGGTTAAGACCAGGGTTATTGTTTTGCCAAATATGCCATAAACGATCAACCTCAGCATGATGTAACCAAAACATTGGATCAGTAGGGGAATAACTGAGGTCATCCATGATCCCCCCGACCCACTGATGCACCTGGTTATGGGCAGGAAGTTCTGTGCCATCTGATCTTACTCCATTTCCTTCTAACCCATACGTGAATTTTGTATACTTGTTAACCGTAAATCCAGAAAGCTGATGATCAAAGCCATTAATGATGTAGTCGACATCACTAGAAGTAGGTTTTAGGCTTGAATCAGCATTCTTATATGTACGAGGAGGTACTGGATTACCACTTTCTGGATCAGTTGCAGGTAGAAAACCTTCTAACCAAGATGGAAAATCATCCACCCATCGCCAATACGGAATAGTAATGAATGTAGTCGCTTGTGGACGTAATGAACGGTCGGCTTTTTGTAACTCTTTTTCAAATTCTAATAGAAAGCGTCTATGCCATGATAAAAATCTTAAGGCTCCCTTTGCACCCATGGAACCATGCTGATTGTGGGACATATCGGCATGGATTTCGGTTAAATTTTTATAAGTCCCATCTTGAATCAACTTATTAACTGCATTCTTAAATGCCTCAATTTCACTATTGTCCAGGTTTTTCTGATTTTTACGAACAATTTGAACGGTGGCATCGTCCATAACTACTGTATCTTCGTCTCTCTCAGTAGGGCTAATGCTAGCAATAAGTGATTCTAACTCATGGCCGATTTTTTCTGTATCTACTTTGATTTCCGAAAAGAGTTTACGATGTTGATGTTGTGTTGTTATCAATTCAAATCCTCCTTTATCATGTAGTGTATATAAGGACATTTAACGTCTATTAAAGTCCTTTTTTATTATTCGACATGCGAAGAAGGTTATCCATATTTCAGATATGTTTTTTTTTTACATCTCAGGGGTCACCATACATCGCTATCAAGCTAAGATTTCGAGACCCTCATCACCATCAACCTAAAGAGTAAAAATTCCCCATAACGAAAATTCTATTCATTATTGACTACTGATAATGAGACGTTATGTAAACCACACATGTATACGATAGACACTGTTTCTTATTCAACTAAATGACAGATCAGTTAAATAAGGAAAAATATAACTTTTATTACTATTTCACTCCATCTTTATATATAATTAATTTGTATTTTTTATATAAATAGGGGGAAATTTATGACTACAAATAAGGACTACATCCGTTATATTCGTGAAAAAGTAGGGCACGATTTAATATTTCTTAATTTTGCTGGAGGTATTGTTTATAACGAACGAAATGAAATTCTTTTACAAAAACGGGGAGATAGAAATGAGTGGGGTCTTCCAGGTGGTGCTATGGAACTTGGAGAATCTCTTGAAGAAACCGCTAAACGAGAAATACTTGAGGAAACAGGATTAAACGTTGAGGTTGAACATCTTATAGGTGTCTACTCTAAATATTTTGGTGAGTTTCCAAATGGAGATAAAGCTCAGACTATCGTTCATTGTTTTCAATGCAAGCCAATTGATGGAGAACTTACTGCAGATGGTATTGAAACTTTAGATTTAAAATACTTCCCAATAGACCAAATACCGAAATTATTCACAAAACTACACGAAGATGCCTTAGAAGATTGGCTTTCCAAAAGAAAAGGTGTATTTAAATAAAAACTTTTAACTTCCTATATCGAAAATTATGTAAATAAGCTATCCATATGGATGGCTTATTTTATTTTTGGTTAACTTTTTCCAAAATGCTGGTGATACCAAAACGCCAACAAGTAAAAATTTTATATTACTCTTAGAACGAGCTTTTTGGGTATTTCTGAATTCTTAGTTTGATAGGAATGCGTCACTAGCCTATATATTAAAAATAGAGGCTTAAAAACGGTTTTTGTCGATTTAAAAGCTTAACAAAATTGTTTAATTTTATGAAGAAAGTAAGAATTACCAATATAATTGGTAGTTCTTACTTTTTTTCACATACATATTATTAACATTATAGCATTAAAAATTTTTGCACGGAGAGTGAGGTTTCTATATGCACTATGATGAAGATATAAGTTTAACAGGACGTATTGTGTCACCTGGTGAAGCACAATATGATTCAGCACGTAAATCGTTTAACACATTTTTTAATAGATTCCCTTTTGTTATAGTCTTTGCACAAAATACTCAAGACGTTGTGAATGCAGTACGATGGTCATTACATAATAATGTACCTATCCGAGTACGTTCAGGAGGTCACAATTATGAAGGCTTGTCAGTTTTAGATGGTGGTATAGTAATTGATGTCAGTGAGATAAATCAAATAAAAATAGATCCTACATCAAAAACTGTTATAGTAGGAGCTGGTTGTAAAAATCTCCAGTTAGCTGAGATTCTTGGGAAAGAAGGATTAGCTATTCCTAATGGGGTCTGTCCTAAACCAGCTATCGCGGGAATAGCTTTAGGTGGCGGTCAAGGTATTCTTTCTCGACCATTAGGACTACTACTTGATCATGTAGTAGAAATAGAAATGGTTGATGCAAATGGATGTGTATTGCAGGTTAATGATCAGGAGCATCCTGATTTATTTTGGGCTTTACGTGGTGGAGGCGGAAGTTTCGGTATTTGTACATCTTTTCGCTTTCGTACTCATGAAATTAAGACTGTTGGTTTTGCTGAAGTTAGTTGGGGGCAACAAGATTTAAAAGCCGTTATACAGGAATGGCAAAAGTATACTCTACCTACTTCTGATAAACGCTTTACTCCTACATTATTATTGTCGTCAGAAAAGACATCTCCATTGTTGATGCATGGGATTTTTCATGGGTCAGTTAAAGACTTACAGAAATTGATACAACCACTTCTCCAAATTGGATCACCTATAAAGGTAGACATAAAAGAACTGTCTTATTTAGAAGCTATAACATTAATATCCAATCATCAGCCTGCAACTCCTTTTCCATTTAAAAGCGTAGCACCTTTTATGGACTCTTTATTACCTGAAGAAGGTATTGCTACGATTGAACAATTTATGAGTCAAGCTCCACCTAATGCCACTGTTTCCATGTTTTTTCAGGGCTTAGGTGGGACGGTTTCTGAAGTACCCGAGGAAGATACTGCTTATTTTTATCGAAAAGCTCTAGTGAATATGGTGTTATTTTCCACGTGGGAAAAACCTGAGGGAGCTGCACAAGGGATTCGCTGGGTAGAAGATTTTCGTCAAGCAATGATTCCTTTTACGAAAGGTGTCTACGTTAACACACCAGATCTTTCAATGAAAGATTGGTCAGATTTATATTATGGTGAAAACTTCAAAAAATTGACTCAAGTAAAAGCTAAATACGATCCAGAAGATATTTTTAATTTTCCACAAAGCATTCCACCTGTATATAGAAAATAGAATTCTTTTGCCGGTCTTAAATTTTGCAATTTAAAAAAACAACTTTCTAGTCTATGAAGTATTCCGTTTTATGTCTTTCTTCAAAATTCTATCCTATTACACAAGATTGATTTAGTTATATAAAACTGTATCTTAAACTTTTTTGTCTAAATAGTTTGTCATTCCTCGTCCTTGTTGTAGAAAGACGTGAAAGTAGGAACTAATTTTATAATTTAAAATGCCGAATTTCCGACGGAGACTCTCCATTTAGTACCCATTCCCTTGTCCTCATATGGAGACAAGGGAATGGGTACTTTTTAAACGGAGACAACAAAGTGGATATTTTTTAAAACGTCTTTATCATGCATGAAAATACTAGTGTGAAAAATAGTTTCTATTGAAATGACTATGAATCCATGTCTTTTAAATAGAGCTGTTGTTACGCTGTAACCAGTTTGTTTATTTCTACTAATTACATAAGTCTTATCGTTTTTGCTCCAGAACCCATACCACTACATTTTTCTGCCTCTTTGGTAAAGCACCGAATAATCCTTACTTATACCATCGCGATTTCTGATAACTTACATGTAGAGGTATCACTCAATATAACAAAAATGTAATGTTAATGAAATGTAATTCCACCGATACTAGTAATGAAATTATATAAAATGAAGGGGAGTTAAAGAATTTTTATAATGAAAAAGGAGAAGTATTAATGCGAAATATATTAAGTGTAGAAAAAATTGAAAAATATTATGGTAATAAAGATAACGTAACAAAGGCTATAGATAATATTAGTTTTAAGGTAGATGAGGGGGAATTTGTTGGGATAATGGGGCCCTCAGGAAGTGGAAAAACTACACTACTTAACTGTATATCAACGATTGATCATGTTACGACGGGAAAAATAATAATCAATAATAGTGACATTACTCGGTTAAAATCAAAGTCACTAGATAAGTTTAGAAAAAATGAATTAGGGTTTGTATTTCAGGACTTTAATTTATTAGATACTCTTACTGCTTATGAAAATATTGCCCTAGCGTTAACTATAAAAGGTGAGGAAAGTTCAAAAATTGATGGCAAAATACAAGCGGTTGCAAAATATTTAGACATTGAACAAGTATTAAGCAAATACCCTTATCAAATATCGGGCGGACAAAAACAAAGGGTTGCTTCGGCAAGAGCTATCGTAACAGATCCATCTTTGATACTTGCAGATGAACCAACAGGATCGTTAGATTCTAAATCAGCTAGATTATTACTCGAAAGATTTGAAAGTCTTAATAAGGATTTAAAGGCTACCATACTTATGGTTACTCATGATGCATTTACAGCAAGCTATGCTCGTAGAATTCTTTTTATTAATGATGGCAAAATATTTATCGAGTTGGTAAGAGGAAATGATTCCAGAAAAGAATTCTTTACTAAAATTATTGAAGTTATAACCCTTCTTGGAGGTGACGATAATAATGTACTCTAAGCTTGCTATTGGGAATGTAAAGAAAAGTCTTAAAGATTATGCAATATATTTCTTAACACTAACACTGGCTGTTTGTATATTTTATAGCTTTAACTCCATAGAATCACAAAAGGCACTTATGGAAATTAGCGCTTCAGATAAAAAGTATGTGCCTACAGTAATGAACGCTATCTCAAATGTGTCAGTATTTGTATCCGTAATATTAGGTAGTTTAATATTGTATGCAAATAATTTCTTAATTAAAAAACGTAAAAAAGAATTAGGAATATACATGACTTTAGGTATGGGAAGAAGAAACATATCCAGAATATTAGTAACAGAGACATTTCTAGTTGGCGTTATATCTTTAGTGAGTGGACTTATAATAGGTATTGGAGTATCGCAGGGATTATCTACATTTGCATTAAAGTTATTTGAATTGCCCATCAATAAATATAAATTTGCAATTTCAACAGGTGCTATAGGTAAAAGCGTATTCTACTTTGGAATCATGTTTTTGCTTGTTATGTTATGTAATGTATATGTTGTTTCTAAATACAAAATAATTGATTTGTTAACAGCAGGTAGAAAAAACGAAGATGTAAAATTTAGAAATCCTCTTATCTATGTAATCACATTTATAATGTGTGTAGCATCACTTGGATATGCATATGTGACTGTACTAAAAATTGGATTGAATTATCAAAATCCTATGCTCGTGGTATCAATCCTTCTTGGCATATTAGGTACATTTCTGTTTTTCTTTAGTTTATCTGGATTTATATTATATGTTGTAAAGAAGAATAAAAAAGTCTATTTTAAAGGGTTAAATATATTTATCATCAAACAAATAAATAGTAAGGTTAATACAAATTTTATATCCATGTCTGTAATCTGTTTAATGTTATTCCTTACAATGGTGGCTTTATCTACAGGAATCAGCTTCAACAGAATGATGGACGCAACAATAAAAGAAGAAACACCATTTGATGCCAGTATTACGTTGATGAATAGGGATGAAAGTTACACGATAGAAGACGTATTAAATACATCAAATTTTAAACTAAGTAATAATGAAAAATATGTATCTTATAATGTATATTCAGCAAAGATGGAAGTGGGGGACGTTGTACCAGAAGTAACTAAAAATGCTAAGAATATCGTTGTGGATTTCATTAAAGTATCTGATTATAATCAAATTTTAAATCTCAAAGGTGAAAAGAAAATTACTATAAATAACAATGAAATTTTACTTTTATCAAATGAAAGCCGGTTGGTTAATTCGATAAATGAAAGATTAAAAAATAGCAATAAGGTGAATATTAAAGAAAAAGAATATCTGGTAAAACACGCTAAAGTTATACAAGAGAATCTTTACACTACTGATGCGCCACTTAATTTCTTCGCAATCGTTATAAATGATGAGTTTTTATCAGGCTACAAAATTGGTACATCCGTACTTAATGTAAATTATTTAGATGGAAATAGAGAAGAATATAATAAAAAATATGATAACGTTGCAAGGGGCTTTTATGACGAAAATGGCCCGAAATTAAATATTGCATATATATCAGGCAAATCAAAGGATGAAGTTCGTGCAGAAAGTAAGGGATTGAAAACCATCATACTGTTTATTGGGATATATATAGGTATTGTATTTTTAATAACGAGTATGGCTGTATTAGCTCTTCAACAATTATCAGAAGCCAGTGATAGCATAGAGCGATATAAATCTTTGAAGAGAATTGGTTCAAACGGAACAATGATCGACAAAACGATTTTTATTCAAACTTTCGTATACTTTAGTCTTCCAGTTATTCTTGCCCTAATGCATTCTGTAGTTGGAATTTATGTAATCAATAATTTTATTAACGCAATTCAACCAACAGACATTACTTTACCAGCATTGATGACTGGCTTAGTATTTCTTGTAGTTTATGTAATATATTTCTACATGACATATGTCGGGTATAAAAATATTATAAAAAGTAATACTTGATTTTATAATGCTCATTAGGGCTATTACACCTTGTTTCTCAAGATGTAATAGCCTTATATTCTGTATAGGGAGGGAAAAGTCATGAAAAAAATCATTCTGATAGAAGATGATGAAATCATCAGAGAAGAATTACAACATTTTTTTATAAAGTATGGATATGAAGTAAAGGCTCCCACAGATTTTAATCATATTATCGAATATATAGAAAGTGAGAATGCAGACCTTATATTACTAGACATAAATCTTCCTGTGTTCGATGGCTATTATATATGCAGAGAAATACGTAAAACTTCAAATGTTCCAATCTTCATGGTTACAAGCAGAGATAGTGATGTAGATGAACTAATAAGTATGAATTTAGGAGCAGACGATTTTATAACAAAGCCGTATAATACAGAAATACTATTAGCAAGAGTAACAAACATTTTAAGAAGAACTTCTGGAGATTTCAAGACGAATCATATCTTAATTTATAGAGATTTTAATTTAAATCTTTCAAATGCAACAGTTACTTATCAAGACAAATCGGTAGAGTTAACTAAAAATGAAGTTAAGATACTCTCATGCTTAATAAATAATCGCGGAAATATTGTAAAAAGAGATTCACTCATAGAAACTTTATGGAAATCTGATTATTTTGTGGATGATAGCACCTTAACTGTTAATATAAATAGATTAAGAAAAAAGCTTGAAGAGATAGGTATAGAAAATCCAATTGCAACAAGAAGAAGCTTAGGGTATATAATGCCATGAATATAGGTGAATTTATTAAAGATAAAATAGTAGTAATACTATCTAATGTACTGGTATTTATTATATTAGCAGGTATATTACTGACTGCGCATGTTCAGTTCATAATCATATTCTTTGTCTTTTGTATTTGGTTTTTTCCATTGATTTCATATATGGTTATAGAATTTATAAAATGTAAAAATTTTTATAATGAGATTAATGGCATATTAGAAAACTTGGAGAAAAAATACCTACTTCCAGAGGTAGTAAAGGAAGCAACCTTTATACATGGGGAAAAGCTTAACACTATACTGAAAGAAGTAAGTAGAGATATGCATGAAAATGTAAAGTATTATAGAGATATGCAATTGGATTACAGAGAATATATAGAGACATGGGTGCATGAAATTAAGACACCAATAGCTTCTACAAAGCTTATAATTGAAAATAATCAAAATGAAGTAACTAATAAAATTGACTCTCAAATGGATCGGATTGAGGGGTTTGTAGAACAGGTTCTGTATTATTCTCGAAGCAGTAACGTTAATAAAGATTACATTATCAAGCCAATCAACCTTGATAATGTAGTAAGGAATGTAATTAAAAGAAACTATAGGGATTTTATTCATAAGAAAATAAAATTAGATATACAGGATATTGATGAAATCGTATATGGTGATGGAAAATGGGTTGAATTTATTATTAATCAAATAATAGGAAATTCTATAAAATACTCAAATAATAAAGAACAAATGATACGTATATACTCAATTAAGAAAACTAACTCAGTAATACTAACTATAGAGGATAATGGAGTAGGGATACTAACTAAAGATATAAATAGAGTTTTTGAGAAAGGGTTTACTGGAGAGAATGGAAGAAGATTTAGCAAAAGTACAGGAATGGGCTTGTATCTATGCGAAAAACTGTGTTCAAAATTAGGATTGAAAATTGGCATTGAATCTGAAATGAATAAAGGAACTAGAGTTACATTAATATTTCCTTTATCAGGTATGGTACCTTTTGAGTCTTATTTATAAAAGAAATGCTACATCTTCCCACAATATAAGGGGTAGCACCACATCGCCATCAAGCTAAGGGTACCAAGAGGGTATATGTGAGTGTACTTTTTTGGGATTTCTACGATTACACTAAAAATGTGCATAACAAATAAGCCTATCAAATTAATGTAAATACTAATGATTTTATAGAATCACTTTAATATACAAGGATGATTACTAATGAAAATAATTACTTATCTTTTAGCTATATTAACTCTAATTGTTATGATTGCTACCATTATTTTTGATATGAATTTACCGTATAAATTAAATTATTGGTTAAGTATTCTATTAGCTCCATTTGTTATTATATTAGGTTTCTATAGTAATGAAAATTCTAATTTTAATAAATAAATTAGAAGAAAAACATAAAAAGATTTCATCATACCGGATGAAATCTTTTTATATTTTTTCTCACTAAAATCTCCTATTGCCATCAAGGTAAGAAATTCGTAGTTACATAAAACGAAATAATGAGCTAAATTCTTATTAATCACTAGCCTTAGAGAAGTGATTTTTTCCTTCTGGGGCATTTATTTTTCTTAAGTTGATGGATGTGTGGCGAGACCCCTATAAAGGTATAGTTTTCTTGCTTTCATATACAATCATGTCACTTAAGTAATGTGAGCGTCGCTGCTATTACATTGTCGACAAATGAACGTTGGGGGCGAGATTTCATCATAACCGTTAGACCGATTAACGCTACAATCAGTGCCTGTGCCAAAGACTTTGCATCTGTGTTGACTTCCAGCTCACCTGATTGGATTCCTCGTTCGATCGTCTCCTGAAAAATGACAGCGAGGTACATTTGATGTTCTCTGGTCAAAATTTCAAATCTCTCATCATGAGGTGCTAATTCAACCATTGTATTGATACAAAAACAACCTTTACTAAGATCCCCCGCGTATTCTTCATTGACGACATCGGCAAAGAAAATAGCAAATGACTCTTTTACAGAGGAGTGACTTTGAAGCCTATTTCGTACATCAGATGCCCGAGACATGGTATATCTACGAAGTGCGGCTTCAAACAATTCTTTCTTATCTCCAAAAGCCGAATAAATACTAGGGCGTTGAATGCCCATTCTAGAAGTAAGATCACTTAATGAGGTAGCCTCATATCCCTTCTCCCAAAATAACTGCATTGCTGCATCTAAAACTTGATCCTCATCAAATTCACGAGTTCGTGCCATTAAGAATTCTCCTTCTCAAACTTTGATTTTATTAATTGTTTTAGGATAGGTGTGTAGGTAATTACAATTGTTTTTTTATTACCAAACAGTATGTAATTATTATATAATTAGCCATTATTTATGTCAAATCAAGCTCCATTCATTTAATGTAACATAAAATTTAGTGCAAAAATCGTTGACATCATAAATGAGACTAAGTTATATTTACCAGTAATCATATTGTACTGAACGGTATGTTATGATTAAAAATCTAATGTGATTGGAGGTTAAGGTATGTTTAAAACAGAGACAAATATAGAAGATGATCCACTCTACACTAAGATAAGTCATAAATCTTCCATAACAAAACCTAATTTGAATCAACAGCCATCCATGTCTCACGCTTTGGCATTATTGTTTGCGACTGCCTGTGGAATGTCTGTTGCCAATATTTACTTTGCACAGCCGTTGCTTGATCAACTATCTAATGAGTTTAGTATTAACCATTCCATTATTGGTGTTGTTATTACCGTTACACAAATTTTTTATGGAGTGGGCTTACTGCTACTTGTACCGCTTGGAGATTTGCTAAACCAGCGACGTCTAATTGTCGGTCAGATGCTATTATCTACAACAGCTCTGGTTATAGTTGGTACTGCTTCCTCCAGCATGGTACTTTTCGCAGGTATGGCTTTGGTGGGACTGCTTGCAGTTGTGACACAGACTCTCGTGGCGTTTGCAGCGACCATCGCTTCCCCTACAGAAAGAGGACGTGTCGTTGGCATTGTAACAAGTGGGATAGTTATTGGCATACTTCTCGCACGCACTTTTGCTGGTATATTAACAGATGTTGCGGGATGGCGTTCTGTATATCTATTTTCTGCTGCGTTCATGCTTTTGATGGTTTTTATGTTTATAAAGATGTTGCCCAATGTTAAACGCGAGGTAAAATCGCTATCCTACCCTGAGTTGATTAGATCGGTGCTTACTTTATTTATTCAAGAACGAACGTTACGTATTCGCTCCGTTCTAGCCATGCTGATTTTTGCTGATTTCAGCATTTTGTGGACTTCACTAGTACTGCCACTTAGTACACCGCCAATTGCTCTATCTCATAGTGCAATTGGCGCATTCGGTCTTGTAGGTGTGGCTGGAGCCTTAGCTGCGGCACGGGCAGGGAAATGGGCCGATCAAGGTTACGGACAACGAACGACAGGTATTGCTTTAGCTCTATTATTGATTTCATGGTTGTTCATCAGTTATATAGAGCAGTCATTAATCGCATTAGTGATAGGGATAGTTCTACTTGATTTGGCCGTACAGGCAATACATGTCACGAATCAAACCATGATCCTTCCATTGCATACAGAAGCACGGAGTCGACTTACTGCTGGATATATGGTGTTTTATTCTATCGGCAGTGCTGGTGGTTCAATAGCTTCGACTCAAATATACGCACACTTTGGCTGGGGAGGGGTTTCCTTACTCGGAGCCTCTGTCAGTGCTTTCGCTCTTCTTTTTTGGGCTATGACCAGACGAGTTAAGAGTTCATGAAATAAACGTGTGTTAGCCAATATGAGAAACACGTTACTACTATAAAGGAAATGATTAATTTTTTTGACTTAAAATCTAATTGGACTAGGAGAGATGACAAATGGAAATAGGTATTACGTCTTTTGTAGAAACGAAACCAGATGTACATAGTGGTGAAGTGATAAGTCACGCACAGCGATTGCGTGAAGTTGTTGAAGAAATCGTTCTTGCTGATCAAGTAGGACTTGATGTGTTTGGTGTTGGTGAGCACCATAGGAAGGATTATGCAGCATCCTCTCCAGCGATGGTTCTATCAGCGGCGGCACCACAAACGAAAAAGATACGGCTGGCGAGTGCAGTAACTGTACTTTCTTCAGCTGATCCTGTGCGCGTTTTTCAGGATTTTTCTACACTGGATGGCATTTCAAATGGACGCGCAGAGATTATGGCGGGTCGTGGTTCCTTTATCGAATCTTTTCCATTGTTTGGCTATAACATGAAGGACTATGAAGAACTGTTTGAAGAACATTTGGACCTACTTCTCAAAATACGTCAGTCCGAAAAAGTGACTTGGGAAGGCGGACATCGACCAGCAATCAATAATTTAGGTGTGTATCCAAGACCTGTTCAAAATCCTTTACCGATATGGGTTGGTAGCGGTGGAAATCAAGAGTCTGCTATCCGTGCTGGTTTTCTGGGATTACCACTTATGTTAGCGATTATTGGTGGTAGCCCAATGCACTTTGCACGAATTGTACAGCTATATAAGAAAGCGGCGGCTCACGCTGGTCATGATGTATCAAAACTTCAGGTGGGATCTCATTCGATTGGATTTGTTGGAGAGAATACGGAATTGGCAGCAGATACATTTTTCCCGTCCACTCAGGCAGGCATGAATAAACTTGGTAAAGAGCGGGGGTGGCCTTATTATGATCGTTCCAGCTTTGATGCTGCACGAAGTTTTGAAGGGGCATTGTATGTTGGTGATCCAGATACAGTCGCCGAAAAAATCATCCATCTTCGTAAGCATGTCGGGATTACACGCTTTATGATGTATGTACCATTAAGTACCATGCCGCATGATCAAGTCATGCGTGCCATAGAATTGCTTGGAACAGAAGTTGCCCCTCGTGTAAGAGAGGAAATTGCCAAATGGGAAGCTGAAGGAGAACAGGAGACACATCTATTCCGTTGATTATTCCATAAGGATTGCATCAAGTCTCATTATTTAACTGGAGGAATTTATATGAAAATTGACAGTCGAGTATTACCAGAATTAAAACAGGCTTTCTCACAGTTTCCAGGCTTTCAATTAGAGGGGGATTTAGAGGCGAGTCGAAGTCTCTTGTCGAATCCATATTTGGAAAAATCAGAGCTTGTACACATGACCAAGCGAATGATTCCTGGCGCTGCTGGCGAGATGTTAGTTAAAATTTACGAACCCGTTGAGAACAATCTTGATAAACTTCCAGCTATGCTGTGGATTCACGGTGGCGGATACGTAATGGGACACCCCGATATGGACGATGTTTTGTGTGAACGCTTTGTTCAGAATGCTAAATGCGTTGTTGTGTCTGTCGATTATCGACTTGCTCCCGAACATCCTTATCCAGCGGCTATCGAAGATTGTTATGCAGGTTTGGTTTGGATGACAAATGAGGCAGACTCGCTGGGCATTGATGTGAATCGAGTTGCGATCGCCGGTGCAAGTGGAGGCGGTGGACTAACCGCAGCGCTTGCGTTAATGGCTCGGGATAAAAGAGGCCCATCTATTATATTCCAGATGCCGCTGTATCCGATGCTTGACAACCGCAACATAGCACCATCAAGCTATGAGATTACAGAAGACCACGCAACATGGAATAGAGCAAACAATTTGACGGCTTGGAGTATGTACTTGGGCAAGGAGAAAGATTCCAACGAGCTATCTCCCTATGCCGTACCTTCGAGAGCAGAAAATTTAGCCGGGCTACCGCCAACTTATACATGTGTAGGTCAACTCGATTTATTTCGAGATGAAACCATTGAATATGTAACACGACTTGCACAAGCAGGAGTAGACGTTGAATTTCACCTCTACCCCGGCTGCTTCCATTGCTTTGAAGTATTTGTGCCTGAAGCCGTAGTAAGTCAGCGTGCCAGTCAGAATTATTTTGATGCGATAGCACGGGCACTACATCCATAATTTATCTTGGCTCAGTCATCAGGGTGTTCAACTGAAGGCATGAGTGATAGCTCTAGGATTATTCGATGAGCAAAGATTACAGGACGAAGTACAAATAGTGCCACCATATACTTTAAATTTTGCACCTTACTCATTGATTAAAAAATAGTAAATACTTCAAAGTTTAAATAGCTAACCAAGGTTTCAAAATAGTGTGCCAGCAATTCAATCTTTTTACTGCGGTTACGATCATAAGCACAATCAACACTTTGGAGCGGATTTCTTTCGTAAGGCGAGTTACTTTTTTAATCGTATTCGTACTAAACAACAGCAGGAAACGGCGATAGACTGCATCCGTAGCTGGATATTCATTTCAAGCTCGAAAAAAATAGAATTAAGTTCTTTTGGTAGTTGATGATATTGGTTATTTTATTTTATCGTAGTTAAGGCACCTCTTCTGTGGTAGTGATTTCTAGGCAAACTCACTATACCAAAGATCGAGGTGTTTTTTTATTTTAATCAAGTTGTCAAGTACACAATTGATAGACTCTAAATTGAATATTGCTAAAGCTTCCCACTTATTTTATAGGTGCGAAAGTTGGTTCTGTCGAAAAGTTTTTTACAGATAGAAAGTTAGGATGGGGTATAGCTGAATTCTATAAAATTGTGAGTAATTGCTGTAATTCATTGAGTTCTGGTGCAAAAAATCGCTTAACCTTGGACATACTGATCACACACATTTTGTAGAGTAATAGTATCAGTATATCCAATATTTATAGATTCGTTGCAATGGTCCTGAAGTTTTTGCATCAGAACCCAAAAGACACCCAAAGGTGCCTTCCTCCGATGGTACGGCGGCATGACTTTAGGTGGCATTGCAAAAGTGGGTCAGTTACAATATTTACAACCATTTTTAATGATTATTTTTTCAGTTTTATTCTTAGGTGAATCAATTACATGGCTAACGATTGTCTTAGCTTTTATTGTTGTCATCTGTGTAATTGTAGGTAAAAGTGAGCCTTCAGCTAAGAAGGAATCTTACTATGAAAAGCATGTACTTCATAAATAAGGTATCAAGTTTATACCAAGCTAATTATTTATTTCAGTTAGAAACATCATAAAAAATTCAATGTCTTAGAAATGAAATTCAAACAAATTAAATATTAGATATTCACTCCGCTTTAATAGGGTGAATCTTGAGATGTATTTAGTTATCCATGAAAAGAAAATTGGAAGTTATGGGACCAAATAGTAACGGAAGAGAAACAACATACAGATTAATTTAATGTACTACTAAATACAAAGCGATTGAGGATAGTACAGATTTTACAAGATCGAGAAAAAACTTCACTTTTAATTTGTTAATCATGGTAAAAATTAAACAACATGAAGTGTATTACTAGCTATTATAGTAGTAGCGATCGGTTATTACATGTTTCAATCTATTACAAATCCTAAGCTAGTAAATGCGGCAGAGGGAAACAATGTTCAACAAGTGAGCAGTCTACCTAAAAATAAATTAGAAAAATCGATACCTAATCGTTTTGATGGTAAAGAAAGAAAAGTTGTATATTTAACTTTTGATGATGGACCAGGAAAATATACAGCTAACTTATTAGATGTATTAAAGAAAAATAATGTGAAAGCAACATTCTTTTTAATTGGTGCCAATGTGAAAAGGTTACCAGATTTAGTGAATCGAGAACATGTAGAGAATCATTATGTTGGAATGCATAGCATGACACATGATTTTAAAAAGCTATACACCAATCAAGAATATGTTAAAGAAATGAAAGAGGACCAATCTTTAATTAGAAATGTTATTGGAAACTCACCGAAATTAACACGGCCACCATATGGATCAATGCCTGGCTTAAATGAATCACTTCGAAATGAAGTGTTTAGAAATAATTTGAAAGTCTGGGATTGGACTATTGATTCATTAGATTGGAAATACAATAAATTACCCGTTGATGTAGCAGCCCCAAAAATTGTGCAAAATGTATTGGCAGGTGCGACATCTTCAAAAGAAATTGTTTTAATGCATGATATTCATCCACAATCTGTCGCGGCAGTTCCAGCAATTATAAAAGGATTAAAAGAAAAAGGTTATGAATTTGAAGCTTATGATGAGAATAATCATTTTCCAATAAACTTCTGGCATGATAATCGTATATAAAAAGATATATATTAGTTAAAAGAAACTCAGAATGGAATTAGCAATTTATATAGGGTTTATATATTCGTAAGAGCGTGTTATTTTTAGTGTATAAAATGCTGAATTACCTAAGGAAAAAGTTTATTTAGTATCCTTTTTCACGTCCGCATAACGAGACAAGAAAATGGATACTTTTTTAAACGGAGACTCCAAAGTGGACACTTTCTAAAAATAGCAAATACTAATTAAATGTGAAGTTAAAATTCAATTCTGCATAAATAGGGGTATCACCACATCGATATCAAGCTAAGGTTTTAAAGTACCTCCTAAATGAAATTTTATCTTGCTAAGATATTTTTGCAAATCTTATTATACTACGTTAAGGGACTATTTATTCTCTATTTATGATATTGAAGTTTAAGTGAGATATATGTAGAAACAACTTAAATATTTAAGGGTTGTATTTAATATAATTAATATTTAAAAATAACTTTGACATACAATTCACTTTATCTTATAGTAAGTACTACACTAACTACTAAAGGAGTTTTTATGGAAGAACTATATAAAGAACTTCAAAAATGGGGATTTTCACAATATGAATGTAAAGCGTATATAGGCCTTTTAAAAAATTACCCCATAACAGGATATGAAATAAGTAAAAGGTCGGGTGTACCTCGTTCAACGATTTATGAAGTGGTGGCGAAATTAATAGATAAAGGTGCGGTTTATACAGTTCCTTCTGATCCTGTAACCTACGCTCCCTTACCAGCTAAAGAATTAATTCGTCGATTGCGTAACAATCTCGAAAATTCTATGGATTATCTTGAAAAAAATTTATCTGCTTTAGAAAGTGAACAAGAAGTAGATGTAATTCATCGTATTAGCAGTGATGAGCATGTTGTTACTGAAATGATTGATATCATAGATAAAGCAGAAGAAGAAATATGGTTGTCGATTTGGGAGCCACAAGCCTCGTCTTTAAAAAGTGCTATAGATAGACGAATAAATGAAGAAATCCATGTTTTCTCTATTCTTTTTGGAGCACCTGATATGCAGCTTGGTGTAACTACTCATCATAATTATATGGCTCCAGAAGTAGCTGAGGAACGTATGAATGGTCGATTAACGATTGTAGCACGGGACAATAAAGAAGTATTAATTGCAAATTTTTCTCCAAATACACCTGCATGGGCAATAAAAACAGAAGATCCAGCCCTGGTACTAATTGCAATGGAGTACATTCGACACGACATTATGTTCTCAGAATTAGTTAAAGAAGTTGGTCCAGAGAAAACGGAAGCTCTTTGGAAAAACAATGCTAATCTATTTCATGTTGTCACTGGAAAACGGTTCAAATAAATTGAACCGTATTTTCTTTCATTTTTTTCGTAGTAGTTAGTGTGTTAGCTTCTATTTTTAAAAAAATAAGGAGGGAATGAAATGAGTCTGTCGAACGTCCAAGTGAATTCATCTCAGAGAGATGAAGATAGCTTTATCAAAGGAGTAAAAGATTGTATCCCTACATTACTGGGTTATTTAAGTATCGGAATAGCGGCAGGTGTTATCCAAAAGACTGCGGGACTTAGCATAGCTGAGATAGCTCTTATGTCTTTAATCCTCTATGCTGGCTCTGCTCAATTTATTGCTGCAGGAATGATGGCAACAAGCAGTGCTCTTACTGCTATTATTATTACGATTTTCTTTGTTAATCTTCGTCATATATTACTTAGTGCAGCACTAGCACCTTATTTTCGGCATCTTTCTTCATTTAGGAATATGTTAGTAGGTTCTCTACTAACCGATGAGACATTTGGTGTTGCTATTAGCGAGGCTGCAAAGAAAAAACAAATCAGTGAAAGATGGATGCATGGCCTTAACATAACAGCTTATATAAATTGGCTTGTAGCTAATTTAGCAGGAGCATTTTTGGCACAGTGGATTTCCAATCCTGAAGAATTCGGTCTAGGATTTGCCTTGCCAGCAATGTTTATAGGGATCCTTATACTAACAATGTTAGGACGAAGTACAATTAAACTAGATATTGTTGTCGCAATTATAGCAGTTGTTATTGCTGTGGGAAGTTCTTTCATATTGTCCAGTAGTATGGGAGTTATTGTTGCTACAATTATTGCTTCAACAATAGGAATGGTGGTGGAAAAATGGAAGTAAGATGGGGAGTTTTTTTAATTATTCTAGGGTCAGCTATAGTAACGTTTATTCCAAGGGTCGTTCCTCTTATGGTACTAAGTCGTTTCGAATTACCAGCATGGGCAATGCGATGGTTACATTATGTCCCTATTTCTATTATAGCTGCTTTGATTGGTCAAGAGATATTTATACATGATGGAAAGATTACATCACTTACAAGTAATATTGAATTTTTTGCAGCCATACCAACTTTCTTTATTGCAATAAAAACACGTAGTTTATTGGGCACCGTACTAGGAGGTATTATTTCCATTATAGTTTTGCGTTTTTTGTTTTAAAACTAAATACTGTATTCAATCAATTATCACGTTTAAATGCCAAGCCATTGTACGAAAGATAACTATAAAACCGCGGGATAGAAGAGAAGGATTGAAATATATGTTGAATTAATATCGTACCATACTTGAATTGAACTGATATTCCGCGTCTTAATAATCTTGTAAAGTCCTAAAATAAAAAAATATGCATTTTAACTTGGAAAAACAATTTTTTCATTTTGGTGTATTTATTTTTTTTACTTGAGGAGCATGTGATTTTATCAGATTGAAAAGCTATCTTGCTTGGTCTTGAATTTGAAAGTAGTTTAATCACTCATGATTCTATAGTATTTCCAGATAAACTAGAGAAAATAGATGAAGAAATAAAAAGTACAAGGGATAAAAGCTCAGCTTTAATATTCCCAGAAGAAGATTAAAAAAAGAAGTAGAAGATATATCAATCGTTTTACAGAGCAATAGTGAAATATCCCCTCTAAATAGACGGATAAAATAATAAATTTAGATACCGATATGGAATAATGTTTATGGAATCGATTTCTATAATTTTCTACAGAAAAATATCTTTGATTTTTTGCATACTTTCACAATATATATTGTGAATTTAATAATTTTGAATTAGCCAATATCTATATACATGTATGCATGCCATAAGCATTCGAAGAACACACCTTATTTTTCAAAGGGGATACAAAAGATATGAGTAAGTTATTTAAAAAGAAATCTGTTACACAATTATTGGAGCATAGTAAGAGTAAAACCTTAATGAAAACATTGGGTTCATTTGATTTAGTTATGTTAGGATTAGGTTCAATAATTGGAACAGGAGTTCTTGTGTTAGCAGGATTAGTAGCAGCAAGAGACGCTGGACCAGCAGTTGTTTTTTCATTCGTATTGGCAGCAATTGTATGTGGATTTATAGCTTTATGTTACGCAGAGATTGCTTCTATACTTCCGGTTTCAGGAAGTGTATATATGTATGCCTATGCAACAATTGGTGAATTAGTTGCACATTTAGTAGGTTGGATGCTACTTTCAATATATATTTTAGCGACAGCAGCGGTTGCTAGTGGATGGACAGGTTATTTCCACAATTTAATAAGTGGATTGGGTTTAGAGATGCCAAAATCACTGCTAATGATTCCATCTCAAGGTGGTATGATGAATCTACCAGCGATAGTCATTACATTGATAATTACATGGATGTTATCGCGTGGTACAAAAGAAAGTAAACGTATCAATAATATAATGGTGTTAATTAAAATTGGAATGGTTATATTATTTATTGTAGTCGGAGTATTTTATATAAATCCGGGGAACTGGGTACCACTTACACCATATGGTATAAGTGGCGTTTTAACTGGTGGGGCAGCTGTATTCTTTACTTTTATGGGATTTGATATATTAGCAACTTCGGCAGAAGAAGTAAAAGATCCACAACGCAACCTTCCTATTGGTATTATTGTATCGTTAATCATATGTACACTTATATATGTTATAGTGTGCCTTGTTATGACAGGTATGGTTTCCTATAAAGAATTAAATGTACCTGAAGCAATGGCTTATGTAATGGAAGTAGTAGGACAAGGTAAAGTTGCTGGAGTAATTGCTGTAGGAGCAGTCATTGGTCTTATGGCTGTTATTTTCTCTTCGATGTATGCAGCAACACGAGTATTCTTTGCAATGAGTCGTGATGGACTGTTACCCAAATCACTCGCGAAAATTAATACGAGGACTGGAGAACCGACTTTTACAATAGGCTTGGTAGGGATAGGAAGTTCTTTTATAGCTGGGTTTATTGATTTGAAAGAATTAGCGAATTTAGTTAATATTAGTGGTTTGGTAACGTATTCAATGGTGGGGGTATCAGTTATTATCCTTCGTAAGACTCATCCGAATTTAAAGCGCGGCTTTATGGTACCATTTGTACCTATATTACCAATCATTTCGATTGCAAGTTGTATATTATTGATGGTAAATTTACCATTAGGAACATGGTTGTACTTCTGTATTTGGATAACTATTGGGGTAGTAATATATTTCGTATATTCAATAAAACACAGTAATTTAAATGAGGAAGCAATTTCAAAAGCAAACAGTTTCGATACCGATTAATTTAAACACCAATAAAATATAAAAATGACTTTTGTTAATTAACAAAAGTTATTTTTTATATTATCTTATATCTATATATAAGATAATATTTATCATAGAGCTAGTTTTAATTTAATTCGATATGTTAGGTATTTTCTTAGTTCGGTGGAGTGAAAGCGATACAAGAGTAAAAGAAGCGGAACAAAAAGCAAAAGAAATCCGTTCAAGTATTAATATCAAACCAGAAATGAAACATTTATATATTAAAGAAGTGTAGAAGGACATGAATCTCTAAACTAAAATCGCATTAATAAACAGGGTGAAGTAGCTACTTTTATGAATTTTGTAGGTACTTTTATGTCCCAGAAAAGAGACATGAAAGTCTAAACTTTTGGAACTAGGGACAAGAAACCTTAAACTACTTAGCTTATAATAAAATATCCATGAAAGTATTCTAAATAAATAGATTTATACAAAAGACAAGAAGCTTCTTAATTGTAAGAAGCCTCTTGTTTTTTTGTTTTAGACAAAGCAAATTTATATCAATTTTAAATAACTAACACAACCATAGATATTAAAGAAATAGCATCTATATACTTATTAGTATGGGGATTTTCCCATTGGAAACCTAATAGTTATTTTGCCAACTTTTCAATGATTGGAGCTTTAGCAGATAATTCACCAGTTGCCATATTACTCATAAAAGATGCCCCATAAATAGTAACTGTATCCCCAACTTGAATATCCTCAAGCACTTCAGAAGAAACAACAGCAGTAACAGTCAGGCCTTCACTAGAAATTTGGACAGTTTCCTTCGTTTTATTGATTACACTTCCAGTGTGCATTTTATATTGTTTTTTTAACACGTTTTCCTCATTTTCTTTTTGAACAATTGCATATTTAGCTGTAGCTGGATCACCTGGTATTGAGCCTATAAACATAGGAGCATAAATGGTAACTGTATCCCCAATCTGAATATCTTTAAGTACCTCAGGGGAAGAAACGATAGCGTATACGCTTGAGTTTTTACCAGAAACCACTAATCCGTCTTCTGTTTTTTCAATTACTTTACCTGAAAGTTTTTGATGTTGATCCAGAGCATTTTGTTCTTTTTTATCGACTTCTGATATAGATTTCGATTTATCTACACTTGTATTAGCAGTCACTGTCTTACTTGCCAACTTTTCAATGATTGGAGCTTTAGCAGATAATTTACCAGTTGCCATATTACTCATAAAAGATGCCCCATAAATAGTAACTGTATCTCCAATATTTATATCTTGTAAGACTTCAGAAGAAACGGTAGCGCTAACCGTCGAACCTTCACTAGAAATTTCAATAGTGTCCTTTGTTTTATTGATTACACTTCCAGTGTGCATTTTATATTGCTTTTTTAGAACGTTTTCTTCATTTTCTTTTTGAACAATTGCATATTTAGCTGTAGCTGGATCACCTGGTATTGAGCCTATAAACATAGGAGCATAAATGGTAACAGTATCCCCAATCTGAATATCTCTAAGGATCTCAGGGGAAGAAACGATAGCGTATACACTTGAGTTTTCACCAGAAACCACTAAACCTTCTTCTGTTTTTTCAATTACTTTACCTGAACGCTTTTGATGCTGATTTAGAAGAGGATTAGTATTTGTATAGTCTTTTTCTTTTAAGTTACTATTCATTTCTCTAGATATCATATCAGTTTTAGCAGTAAGTTGAGCGGCCTCGGCGCGTGTTATGGATCTATTTGGTTGCCAGCCGTTATCAGTACCATTAGAAATTTTTAAGTCAATCAAAATATTTGCATATTTTTCTCCCCAATGTCCTTTTAAATCTTCAAATTTACTTTGGCCATTATCATTTGTTGTACTCTGTAGTTTATAAGCATTTACTAGCATAGTAGCCATGGCAGCACGAGTAACTTTTCCGGATGGATTGAAGATTCCATTCCCTTCTCCTTTAATAATGCCCGTTTTTTCAGCGGCAGCAATATATGGAGTAGCCCAGTGGCCTTGGGTATCTGTAAAAGAAGGTTTTGCTTTTGTATCAATTTTTATCCCTAAAGCTTTTGTTATAATTGTTGCGGCGGAAGCTCGATCTAACGTAGCGTTTGATCCAAAGGTACCATCTGGTAAACCTGATACAGCTTGTTTTTCCAATAAATAATTAACAGATTGCTCTGCCCACTTTGGAACATCAGGAAACTTTTGAGTATCCGCAAAAATACTAGAAGAATAGGATAATATAGCCCCTGCGAGAAGACCTGTTGTGATTAATTTGCGCTTCATAAAAATATACACCTCTACCAATCTATTGTATTACCAAATTGAGATTTTTTATTTTTATATTTATATGTTTGTGATGATGCTGATATTAAATAGACATCTATTCGATTTGGTGTAACGATTATAGTTACTTATATGTACAAGTGTCAATGAATAAGATTTACATAAATGCTTAAAATTTACATAAATAATAAGTATATATTATTTTTATTAAATAAAACTTAATATTATGTTGACGTATTAATGTAGGCTTAATTATAATAAGATTGACAACGAGAGATTACAAGTGTAATATTCAGTTATAGATTACAAATGTAATACAGAGAGGTGTAATTTTAAACAATGAAAGAATTACCTAAAATTTCGGAAGCTGAATTAGAAGTTATGAAAGTACTATGGTCGAACTCTCCACAAACGGCAAATGAGGTGATTGAAGCGTTAGAGCTGAAAATGGATTGGAAACCAAAAACAATTCGAACGCTGATTAATCGATTAGTCCAAAAAGAAGCAGTTGCTTATCATCAAGATAAAGGACGTATGTATGCTTATTATCCTTTGGTATCGCAAGATAGTTATTTACAAGTAGAAACGAAATCTTTACTTAAACGTTTCTATGGTGCAGCATTTAAACCTTTGCTTGTAAATTTCTTAAAAGAAGAAAAGCTTTCTTCAGAAGATATTAACGAACTTAAACGTATTCTGGATGAGAAAACTGAGGAAAATCAGAGGAAGGATAGATTATAGTGATAGAAAGATTTATAAATATCTATCTACCTGCTTTTTTTGATTGGGTGATTGAAACCTCTATTATGGCTAGTATATTAGTGGGTCTAATCTTATGCATCAAGATCTTGTTTAGAAATAAGTTAACTCCACGCTGGCAATATATGCTATGGATCATATTAATTATAAGACTTGTATTACCTTGGTCGCCAGATAGTTCCTATAGTATCTATTCTGTTCTTACTTACAAGAATGATGATGCATTCATTTCTAGCCGAAATCCTGTAGCTAATTTTCTTACACAAGAGCGTATACAAGAATTAAAAGATATAGACGATACAAAGGTTCTCACAAAAGAAGATACTTATACCTCAAGTTCAACACAAACTACTCAGACAAATAAGACACAAACATACAATAATGAAAAGACGGTTCCATTCTATACAATCTTTATATACATTTGGCTTACTGGAGTTATCCTTCTAAGCTTTGCTACTTTTATAATGAACAGGCGTTTATTACTTTACATAAAAAAACAACCTGTTATTACAGATGAGAAGATTATCCAGATTTTTGAAAATTGTAAGCACTCTATGTCTATTCAACGGAATATCCCTCTATTTGTATCTGGAAAGGTTTCCAGTCCAACAGTGTTCGGATTTATTCGTCCCAAGTTGTTATTGTCAACTGTACATATGGAAATATTAGATGAACAACAGTTACGATATATTTTTTATCATGAATTAGCTCACATCAAGCGAAGAGATGTCGGTGTGAACTGGCTTATGCATGGCTTACTCATTTTAAATTGGTTTAATCCAATTCTATGGTATGCCTACTCATGTATGCGGGAAGATCAAGAACTAGCATGCGATGCATTAGCTCTTACATGTATAGATTCAGAGGAACAAATTGCGTATGGACATACTATTATTAGTCTATTGGAACACTACTCAAGTTATTATCAAGTACCAAGTATAGCAAATTTTAGTAAAAACAAGAGAGCGTTAAAAAGGAGAGTTCTAATGATTAAAAAATTCCAAAAAAAATCATATCGTTGGTCTGCGATAGGGGCTGTGGCAGTGATTGCAGTATCATCTCTATCCTTATTAAACGCCCGTGCTGATAAGCCGACTAACCCTGAGAAACAACAAATAGAAGTGAAAAATAATATGAAAGAATTAAAAACACAAACCAATATTCCTATACAGCAAATTGTAGAAAAAATGATTGGTACAAAAGAACAAGCAGAAGCAGAATTTTTTGTTTCAGAAGGAGACTATAATACTTTACTTACAGAGCTTGGAGTGGCGAGGAATCTGTTTACGAAAGAAGAATTTGATCGATTCATTACTTTGGAAACAGAAGCACATATTTTAGATAAAAAAGTAAGGCAAGTAGGAAGTCCTGAAAAGTTAGACCCAGAAGAGGAAAAAAAATATGAGAAAAACAGTGAGGAAATTGGACCATTTAGAGATAAAATTTATTCGCATTTTAGATTAACTAAAAAGGAAGCACAGAAATATGTTGATTTTCCAATTAAGACCCCAAGTTATGTGGTAAAAGGGTATAAATTAACTGGACAAGATGTTCAAACACCGATGACTACTGAAAAAATGAATCCCACTATTGTTTCTCAATATCAAAATGAAGATAATGTGTATTTTGTGTACCAAACTGCAGATACTGATCAGGGAGTAGCGGAGAATAATGAAAAGGTAACAAATTATGAATTAGAAGGTACAAAAATAAGCTTAATTGAAAGTCTCGATACAGAGGAACACTATAAATTCATGCAAATGATTGTTCCTGCAAAAGGAAAGAATAGCGCTTATCAAGTCATAATTCTTGCAGGTGATTTAAGTAAAGAAGAAACAGAGAAAATTATGCTGTCCTTTTTAAAATAAAAATAGAGTCTCAGGATCCCGTTCTTGAGGCTATATTTTTTTAGCTTAAACGAAACCTATAAGTGGGAAGAGAAATTAGTATAGTCTATATAATAAGAAAGTAAAATGATATTTAGTTTTGCTAGCTTGATTGAGGTGGATAAAAAATAACAATTAAAAACATAAATTGAATCTAGGTAGGTATATTGTATGGAGAACAGGAGGGAATATGATTCAAAAAGAAGTAATGGAAGAATACTAGCAAATGGTGATGTATTTTAACACTATCACCTGGATTGAGAAGTAAAACCTCATCATTTAGATATAGTTTTACTTGCCCTTTTATAATAAATGCTATTTCTTCACCTTTATGTGCCACAGGCTCCATAGATGAAGCGGTTTGAGGTAGCAGATTCATATTAAAGCCAATTCCAGTGATCCATCTAAATTAGGAGAGAATAACTCATACGAAACATTACAGCTTTCAGGGAAAGTTATTTTTTTCTTTGATCCGCTCTTACAACTAATTCTTCTGTATTAGTATCTTCCAAGAAAAAATTAAATAAAGGAATAGTTAATGCTAAAGAAATTAACTTTAGTGTTTGTAAGGATGGATTCGTGATCCCTTTCTCAATCTTACTTAACATGGAAGGTGTTATATCAGCTATTACAGCTAAACGTTTACTAGTTAATCCTGCACCTTTTCGAAATGCCATAATTTTTTGAATAACATTAATATTTTTCATTTAAATAATTTCCATTAAATGAGCGGAGTATATTAAATTAAAATTAATTTTATTTACTTATACTTAATATACTGTTAATATATATTTAATTAAAATAAATTATGATTAATTTTCAAACTGGCAACTGATGCGAAAACGTGGAAAAAGAATCTACTTAGAAGTAAAGAGATTACTGTTATTGAATATACAACAGACTATAGTAAAGCGGTAGAAAAAGAAGAATACAAGCTAATAATGTATTCTTAAGTTTTTAAAGGACGTGAAATGAATATGAAACCAGTTTTAAAATATATAATTATTTCCCTTGTTTTTTCAATAGTAGGGGTGTGTTGGGCGCTGTTTGACATCTTTATGTTAGATGCAGACTGGCTATTGATTTGGATAGGTGTATTAATGGCATATCTATCGTTGTATATTGTGATAGGTCTATATAGTAGAAAAACGTACGACTCAAAATTGGCTAAAGTGCTTCTAAAAACAATAATTACAACCTTTAGTTTTGGAGCATTAGGAATATCATTCGGAGTTGTACACGAGATATTAGGACCATTGAGTATTACTTTAATGACATGGTATTGGTTTATAATGCTATTTTTATATTTAATACCCATAATATTATTAGTGATTTTAGTATTGGTAAATAGTAAAAATCATAATTTCCCTTGGGTATATAGTATACTTATACTTCTAAATATACTTCTTACGTTATGGCCGTTATTATGGCCGTTATTTATTAATTTTATGGGATCTGCTATGAATGCAAGTGCAGGATGGTAGCAGCTCACAGATTATAAAAAGATTAAAAGAAAAAGGTTATGAATTTGAAGATTATAGCCGAATATAAAAAAGTATGAATGAATTAAATGAATGGAATAAGAAATTAATATAGGGTTTAAATATTTGTAAGAGCGTGTTTAGCAAAATATATAACAACACGCTCTTTTAACTGGCTATTTTTTATTATTTAAATTTAAAAAATAGTATTGCTGAAATGAAAAAGAGAGTTTTGCTCTCTTTTTTTGCATTTCAGCAAAACCTAATTAAATGTGAAGTGAAAATTCATTAGGAATTTATATTAGTAGCGAACGATATTCAAGAAGTATCTACTTTCGTGTCTAAAAAGTGTCCATTTTCATGTCTTTCTACATTACTGTAGAAAGACATAAAAGTCTAAACTAAAATCTCATGAACAATCGTAGATAAATAGCCATTATCATAAATTTTGTCGGTACTTTCATGTCTCAATAACAGGACATGAAAGTCTAAACTTTTTGAACATAGGACAAGAAACTCTAAACTACTTAGCCAGTAATAAACTAATATCCGAAAGTAAACTTTTGAATATTAGTTTATTTTCACAGTTTCAAAAAGAAAACCCACAGCAATTGCTATGGGTTTTCTTTTAATCGACCAAGATTATATTGTAAATGCTCATAGCATTATACGTTGTATTTTATTCATGTTGAATCCTCCAGGTTAATTTTATTAACTTGATAATGACCTCAAATAAGCTTAAATCTGTTTGATCTTTTTTTACTGTATATACTTAGCTTTTTATTTGTTTTATTAATGCATTAGCTGCTACAAGTAACATGAAACTATTGAAGACTAAACCTCCTATATTTACGTAAAAGAGTTTTGTTTGTGTGAAACAATACTTTGATGAAGCGTATGTTCAACATATAGGAGATGATTCCATTTACCACTTGAATAAAGAAGATGCAACAGAGATAGCGACGCAATTTGCAAATCGTTAATACTTTTCTTTAAAATTCATGTTTTATAACTTTCAATTTTAAACTACAAAAATCCCCAAACTAATTTTTTTGTTTTGGGGATTTTTCATTGTCTTGGCTTGATGGTAATGTGGCAATACCCCAGCATACAGTATAAATTTCGAATTTTCGTTTTATCTATTTTTTCCGAATAACATATATTGACAAAGCAACAGTTACGATATAGAATTGGTTTTGTTCACCGGTGAACATTAAGTGGGATTTTTGATTAGTATCATTTTTATTAATCTTATATAACATCAAGATATTCTATCTCTTTTCTATATAGTTTAATATATTATTAGTTATTTAAAATCAATAAAACGGTTTATATTGATAAAATTATTTAAAGGGATGATTGTATGAAAAATGCTATAGCGGTAAGAAATGTTCAAAAGTTTAGTTCTCACCCCTTATCTACTAATTGTGCTGAGATATTTAAACGTAGTAACCATGCATTAATAGGTATTAGTCCGTTTAATAGTAGATTTTCAGACGAATATATTAATAGACTGATTGAATGGGCATTACATACGTTTGATGATGTCAGTGTTTTATTAGCTGGAAAAGAAGCTGCAAATTTACTTGAGGCTTTAGGAACACCAAAAGGTAAGGCGGAAAGAAAGGTTAGAAAAGAAGTATCACGAAATAGAAGATCAGCTGAAAAAGCACTAAAAGAGCATGGGGGTAATGTAAATGCTATCCATACTTTTTCTGATTTTAGTGACAATTATGCATATAACAGCATGAGAGCAGAAGCGGAACATATCTTTGTAAACGAAACTCATTTTCGAAATGCTTGTTTAGAAATGTCACACGCTGCCATTCTAGGTAGAGCAAGGGGAACCAATATAGATATTGATCAAATTTCAAATGACATGCTAAATATTGCAGTAGAATATGTCATTGCAGAACTTCCATTTTTCATTGGAGGAGCTGAAATTTTGGGAACTCAAGAAACTGTACTTATTTATCATAAACCATGGGAACTTGGTGAACAGATAGTTAGAAATGATTTCTCTATCAAGATGAAACCAAATCAAGGATATTTGATGGTTCAAGAAACGGAATGTTTATCTTAATAAATATTAAGTATCCAATACAAGGGGGAAGTAATATGTCAAATACAGTGCAAACGGTAAATATATTATCAGAAGAATTTCAAGAAGATCCATATAAGTATTTTTCATACCTACGTCAGAATGACCCAGTGCATTATGAACCTGAGATTGATAGTTATTTTATTAGCAGATATCAAGATGTTCGTAATATATTAAATGATACTGATACATTTACAACAAAATCATTAGCTGAACGTGCTGAACCAGTAATGCGTGGGCCAGTATTAGCACAAATGCGTGGAAAAGAGCATGTAGCTAAAAGAAAAATTGTTTTAAGAAGTTTTATGGGAGATGCTTTACAAAAATTAATGCCCTTAATTAAAAAGAATGCAGAAGATTTACTATCTCCACACCTTCCAAATGGAAAGATAGATTTAATTAATGATTTTGGCAGAACATTTGCTGTTTATGTAACAATGGATATGATTGGATTAGATAAGAAAGATCATAAGAAGATAGGTGAATGGCATAGCGGTGTAGCTGAATTTATTACCAGTATAAATCAACCACCGGAGGCAAGAAAACATTCTCTCTGGTGTAGTGAACAGTTAGCTAATTATTTAGAACCGATTATTAAAGAGCGGCGGTTAAACCCGCAGGAAGATTTAATTTCTAAATTATGCAGTGCTAAATATGAAGGCATAGCTATGACTGATACTGATATTCTAGCATTAATTTTAAATATACTATTAGCTGCAACAGAACCTGGTGATAAGACTCTTGCTTTATTAATCTATAATTTAATTAACCAACCGAAACAATTGCAAGATGTATTAAATGATCGTTCATTAGTACCCTTGGCTATTGCTGAAACTTTACGTTATAATCCACCAGTGCAATTGATTCCTCGTCAATTAGCAAAAGACACGGAAATAAGTGGTATCCAATTATCAAAAGGAACTACTGTATTCTGTATGATTGGTGCGGCGAATCGTGACCCTAACGCATTTGAAAGACCTGATGAATTCAACATTTATCGTCCGGATCTTGATATTAAAAAGGCATTTAGTGGTGCTGCAAGACATCTTGCATTTGGATCAGGTATTCATAATTGCGTAGGGGCAGCGTTTGCAAAATCAGAAATTGAAATAGTTGTAAATGTAGTCTTAGATAATATGAAAAACATTAAATTGGAAGAAGATTTTCAATATGTTGAAAAAGGACTTTATACACGTGGACCTATTTCTATGCCTATTCTTTTTGATAAGTTAGTTTAAAAATCATTGCTATTTTGATTGTTAATAAAATTCGATTTTTGCTAAGGGGCTAAAAGCCCCTTAGTTTTTCTATTTTTATGGAAAGGTTAAACATATATACTTTTTAAGCTAAAATAACAAAACATTAAATACATTTTTTCCAAGCTTCTAAAAAATTAGTTACAACTTGTAACTCGGAATCATTAAATTGTTGGAATAACTCATTGTAACGTTCATGTGCAATTTTGTGTAACCTCTTATGAACAATAGCTAACTGAATTCCTTTATCAGTTAAAGTATAAAAGATTTCCTTTTTATTATCTGCATTTTGATGCGGCAATAAAATTTTATCATCTATAAGAACGCGAATAGCTTTAGAAATAGTTGCTTTAGAAATATTTAATTCCATAGATAATAGAGTGTTATTCATTTGTTGTTTATTCTCATGAATTACCGAAACTATATGTAGTTGCGTCAGAGTCCAATTTTTATTTATGTTCTCAGATTCACTAACTAATTCTTTTATCATTTCTTGAGATGCATATTTTTTCTTTTCTCTTGTTATGACAAAATCTTCAATAGCTTTTAAGGTTTGTTCATGGACAATATTTATCATTATAAATTCCCCCTATCTAGAATTATTGTTTACCGGTTAACTATATAGAAAGTTTACCAGTAAACAATAATTCGGTCAAGAATTTTAAAAAAGTGACTTGTATGCATTAAAAATAACTTTTATAAAATAATAGAACTTTATTAAGTTTGTTTATGAAAAGGGTATACAGTTAAAATGCTTATGTAATAAGCTAAATTCTAATTTTGCAATTGACAATTGTTAGGTGAAGATATAAAATCAAAATAGTTTACCGGTAAACAAAAAGATAAAGAAGGGTAGAAGTATTTAAATGAATAAGGGCATAAAACAGAAAATCTACGATAATTATTTACATTTATTACATCTCAATGAACAAAAGGCAGATAAGGACGTTGAGACTTTTTTTAAGCAGGCTAAAATGGAACAAATAGAACATGTACCAACAAATATGACAAGTATACACGTAATAGCCTGTATTGGTGAAAACCAACCAATAAATAATATTACAATTGCAAGGAAAATGAATTTATCTAAAGCGAATATCACAAAAATTAATACCAAATTAATAAGAGAAAATTTAATCACTCGTTTCCAGTCGATTGATAATAAGAAAGAGGTATATTATGAACTAACTCCAGCAGGACAATCACTTTGTGAATTGCATCAGAAAATCCATGATCAGAAAGAGAATGAATTTTATCAGTTTGTCGATTCATTTTCCGAAATAGAACAAAATGCAATATTAAAATTTTTACAGAATACAAACGAAAGAATGTTGGGGAAATAAAGTTATTTCACCTTAAATTAGTTAGCTGATTATTAATAATCTTTTAGGAGGGATAGTATGAATCGCGTTAAATCAAGTACTTCTTTTCTTTTATATTTGTTGTGTATTAGTGCTTTTTTCGCTTCTTTAAACCAAAATATTTACTCTCCAATAATCCCAATAATTCGAGATTCATTTCATGTTTCTATAACAATGGTTAATCTTTCAGTCTCAATATTTATTTTTATTACGGCAATTATGCAAATTGTTTTTGGTTCTATAATTGATTTTAAAGGGGCTAGGACTATTCTTATTCCTAGTATTATTTTGACAATTATAGCGAGTATTGGTTGTGCGATTACAAGTAATTTTACAGTGTTTTTAATTTGTAGAATTTTACAGGCTATAGGAACAGCTGCAATACCACTTATTGCGGCAACTACAATTGGCTCTATATTTCAAGGAGAACAACGAGGAAGTGCAATGGGTACATATCAAACAATGTTATCTATTGCGCCTGCTGTTGCACCTGTACTAGGAGGTTTTATTGGCGGAAAATATAACTATCCGGGTGTTTTTTGGCTACTTGTAGCAGTATCTTTAGTTCTGTTTATTATTAATTGGTTATATTTTCCGAAAGATCAGGTGGAGAGCAATAAAGCTTTGAATGTTAGAACTTTACTATCGCACTATGCTTCTATATTTAAAAGTAAAGTGGGAAGTTCTATATTAATATTAAGCTTCTTTGCATTTTTTCTCTATTTTTCTTTCATCGTTTACTTACCAATTTTATTAACAGATTATTACCAATTAAGTTTACAGATAGTAGGTTTACTTTACTTACCGATGGCAATAAGTTTAATAATTGGCAGCATGACTTTTAAAACTATTCAATCTAAAATTTCAATAACTAAACTTTTTATAACTGGAAATGTAGTCTTATCTTTGAGCGCTATATTATTTGCTGTGACACACTCGAATACTTTAATTGGCGTAACAATTGCTTTAATTCTCCACGGAATATCAATTGGTATCCTCACTCCTTTATTTGCTACTATGATTGCAAATGAATTTGAACATAATAGAGGAAGCGCGATGGGAATGTTTAACTTTATTAGATATATGGGAATGGCAGTAGGACCAATTGTTTCGGGGGTATTATTAACATATTTCCAACCTACATTTGTATTTCTTATATTTGGAGGATTTTTTATCTTTCTCACTTTTGGTATGCTTATTCGGATTAAGAAGAGATTTATTAAAATTGTGACAAAAGAAGAAACTCTAAAATAAGAAAAACATTTAAGATTCCAGCATAGAAAGTTCATAGTGCTTAAACTACCCCACTTTCACTTCGTTTAGAAGTGAAAGTGGGGTAGTTGGTAGTTCCAGTTGATTTTTCTTTAATCTGTAATAACTGTTATAAATTAATTTTAATCATCTTATGAATTAGGAGAAATCGTTATACGTTATAATTATTAATTGTTTTTTTGTTTTACTTGTTCTTTTAATTCATCAGGGGTCTTACCGCTAATTACAAATTTAAACTTCATTATATTTGTTGTTAATCCATCTATAATCTTAGAAGAAATTAATATGGAGTAATACAGTTCTAATAAGAAGTGTAGAACGGCATGAAAGTCTAAACTAAAATCACACTAACAAACGTTGATAAATAAAAAGTAAATAAATCTTTTACTTTCCTATCAAAATAGTTTAGAGATTCACGTCGTTTGTAAAAAGTCATGAAAGTAAGAACTAATTATATAGTGTAAAATACTGAATTATCTACAGAGAAAGTTCATTTAGTACCCATTTTCTTGTCTTTCTACATTTGTACAACAAGTGTAGAAAGACGTGAAAGTAGGAACTAATTTTATAGTGTAAATTGCTGAATTTCCGATGGAGACTGTCCATTTATTATCCACCTTCTTGTCCTCATATGGAGACAAGAAAATGGGTACTTTTTAGAACTGAGACACCAAAATGGATATTTTTTAAAACTTCTTTATCATGCATGAAAATAAATGTTTAATAAATAGTCCCTAATTTAAATATAATTATATAAAAAAACATAGATGTAATAGTCATTTTTTCTTATACTTAATATAAAGAGGGGAACAACAATGAAATTTAAGATAAAACAAAATCCTATTCATATGATTATATTTTTATTAACCATTTTCATTTTTATTGCTATGCTTTTCACACAAGGAACTAAAAATATTTACCTCAGTTGCATGATTCTATTAAATATAATTAATTTTATATATATTTACTTTAGATCTACTTATAGAATTACTGACAAATCATTAATTATCAAATATTATTTTACAAATACTGAAATACCTTATAAAGATATTCAACAGATTAGATACAACGGAAAATCACTGAATTCAACATATTGGTCAAGACAGCGATTAGAAATTATATATGGATTATTTAATACTTTAACAGTTTGTATACCAAAAGAAGAAGAGAAATTCATTAATTTATTAAAAGATAAATGTCCTAACATTAAAATAATAGACAAGCCCCTTAAATAATAAAACTGATAGAATTGTTTTTATTTAATATCTAGGAATTTACGAATATAAAAGAGGTCTGAAAATGAATCTAGCAACATTCAAAAAAGAATATAAAATAAATTTTTTGTTTTGGGGTATACCAATGTTTATCTTTATGAATTTAATATTTTATAAAGATATTATCGAATACGTTCAAAATAAAGATTGGATTAATATTATTTCAGATACTTTTATGTCTCTATTGATAGTAATACTAGGAACAATATTATATCTAGCAATTTCAAAACTCAAAAACAAATGAAATTTAAGTATAGAATAAAAAAGGAGATCTAAATAAAATGATCTCTTTTTTTAGTTCTCAGGAAAACTTAGTTAAATGTGAAGTGAAGTTAAAATAAAATTCAAATCTACATTATTAACAAAAGATATTCATGAAGGATCTACTTTCTTGTCTAAAAAGTATCCATTTTTATGTCTTTCTACAACTTTCTACAAAGAGGGGGAGGTCTACTTCCCATCACCGAAGTGTTCGTTAAATTCATATTTAACGAACAGTTCAAGAGGTTGGAAAGTATATGCTATAATTAAACTATTAAAATCATATATAGGGGTGGCAATTTTGAAAGAAGACACTCGCATTAATCCTCAAGATTACTCGTATGCATTTAGATTTAGCAGATACGACTGTTTTAAAGTGCGAACAGGAATTTGTTCTTTACATTTAACGAATGAACAGTATCAAAAAATTAAAGAACGTGAAAAAAATAAAGATTTTAAAGCAGGATCAGTTGATTACTGTAGACTCTTTGCTTCTCACATGATTAAAGAAGATTGGTTTAAGAAGAATACTTTAATTGATGCCGATCACTATAAGTGTGGACATGTGGCATTGGCTAGCGGTCAGCACCGGACTTGCATCGCAAAAACAATAAAGCGAGATAGCTTAACTTTAAATACATTTAAGTATAATGATGGAATATGTAGAGTCTGTTCTTTTAAAAAAGGTGAAGGTCAAAAGACAACCCTTCAAAAATTAATAAATACATATAAGAAAAGAAAAAGAAAAAAATTCGCAAATCATAATTTTATAGATGATGAGGGAATTTATTATTACTAATGAGAATTAAGGAGCAAATGTATGAATAATAACGTTCTATACGATGTTACTACGTATGATTTAAAAGGTTTATGCACACATTTCAATATTGAGGAAGAGGATATTTTAGAATTTTTTGATGCAACTGCTTTAAATGGGATTCAATCTAATGCAGAATCATTTCTTAAATATTTTAAAATAGATAGTGCTAGAGTTTTAGAAAAAGAAATTTATCTTACTTCCCTCCACGTTACAACAGTAAATGATCAACTGGATTCAATAAAAAGGTTTGGGCTAGTAAATCTGCAACAAGCTGTTACATTAGAAACACCTATACAAAATTATTTATTGAAAAAAGGTATTTCGATAGATATTGAAAGGAAAACTATTGGCTACAATGGACAAATAATTGATATAAGTAGAAAATTTAATGGTACATTTGACAGTTTAGGTTGGGTTACCTTTAAGTTATTTACAGACTATGCAATAAATGCATTTTTTACAACTGACGATGTTACCAATTATGACGCAAAAGTTCATGAGCGGCCGGAATTTTTAAAAAATCTATCGGAATTAATAGATGCCCCTGAGATTAATAATGATTGGAAGGAAAAGCATTGTTGCTATGTACTAAAATTCCAATCACATTTAAGTAATTTTGATTGCATGAGCTTTAGAGGTGTCGAATCTGACGATCAAGAATTAGAAAAAAGGATCTGGATCATAGACAAAGTATTAGAAAATCAAAGGTATGGATATAAAGAAACTTGTTATTCACATTTAAAAGGACATGTATCAATCCCCTTCCGAGATATTAAAACCATTTATACTCTCGATGAGTACAAAAACGCTTATCATGTGAAATAATCAGTGTTTACAATAAATAAATATAATTCAAACTGTTCGTTAAAAGTGTATTTAACGTAAACAACAAATGTAGGAATCTTAAATTTTAATTTATATCCATCAAGAGAGAGTCTTTATATACCAATTATATTAGGATTCAAATTATGTATTTTTCACATAATAAAATCTAATTTAAAACAAATAATAAAAGTTCAGCAACTTTGCATTGCTGAACTTTTATTATTTATTCTTTCCAATTCTTCCTAAGCTATCTTTAATAGTTGTTTCCCCAAGTTGAGTGTATAACAAAGCTGTATCTTGACTAGTATGCCCAAGTTGCTGCATCACTTGTAATGAATCTTTTTCTTCCATATATAATTTATTTGCCAATGTATGTCTTAATTTATGAGGAGACATTCTTTTTCCATAGGCCTTAGTATATTTTTCTACTATATCTTGGATAGCTCTAACTGAAAGAGGTTGTGCAGTATGTTTATATTTCGATAAAAACACATTTTTCAATTCTTTCCCTGGAGCATATTTGTTATCTCTAATCTCCATATATTTTTCAAGATCATTTAATGCAATTGGGGTAATCCAAACGGAATCTTCTTTGTTTCCTTTTCGGATTACATCAATTAGTCTTTCCTTTAAGTTTATGTCTTCCATGCGGAGATCGGCCAATTCACTTACACGAATACCGCTACCAAGAAAGAGGGAGAGGATAGCTACATCACGCGCCTTATCTCTTAGGAAATAGAATAACTGATGTTTTGTTAAAGATTTTTCATGTTCGTACTTAACATAATTCAGAAATTCCTGATCATCATCATTATGGAATATTTTAGACCTCATACGTTTTGCACGAGCATTTAATGTTTCTTTATCTTTATGTATTTCAATTTTAGCCATTACATTTCTATAAAAATAGCATTCTCCATCTTCATTCTCTGATAGGGAGGTGAGGTACTTAAATAAAGACTTTAAGGCCGAAATTTTTCTGTTAACAGAGGAATTCTGCATATTTTGTTGTAGTTTTAGAAACCTCATAAAGTTCTCAACATCTTTTTTCTTTAAATTCTCCAAATCAGAGAAGGATATGTTTTTAATGGGCTTAAATTCAATAATTTGTTCAGATAATAGCCAATTAAAGAAGACTCTAAAATCATATACATAATTCAGTAGGGTGGAGGGAGAGGCATCATGCAATTCTTTGTACTCCACAAATTCTTCTATGTAAAAGGGCATTTCATTTAAATTCTCGTATAATTTCTTACGATGTACGGATTTTTGACGTTGTTTATTGTAATCCATAAAAATCACCTCATATATACTATAACAGAAAAGAGATACGAACACAAGTTCGCATTAAATTCAATTTTTACACAAACTTATTTATATAATTAAATTATGAGATGCTAAAAATACTAAATAGTGAATGGAATAATGTATTTACTCAAGTAAAAATTATAGATAATTAAGCGAGAAATTTGTATTTGACCATAAAAATTAGTGCAAAAACTAGATATAAATGTATGGAAAATAAAACAAATTTGCTATAAAAATTCATACAAAAGAATAATACATGAATATAGTTTAAAAGTCTTTATAAAAATATAAATTGATTTATATAATCATAATTATGGGGGTTTAATTAGATCAACGTGAGAAAAAATCTTATAAAGTAAAATGTAATTTGCTATAAAAATTAGTAATGAGTTATTTAAAATTTAATAATTTCTATATAAAGTATGAATTATATAGATACATACCAACATACTAAGATTCATGCAACTAAGCTCAAAATCCCTAGATACGGTTAGTAGATTTTTATTTAACTCCTTTATTGTTCGTAAAATTGGTATTTCGTGCGAACTTTGTTTGCATTTTTAGAATATATAATTACCGCTCTTCTATTGTCGAATTTCGTTGATTCCGATATTCTCTCTCTATATTAGAAATATCCTATGGAATGAGTTTTTTCTATTTCTATAAAATAAGTTTTTTATGGAAACTCTTATCTTATATTGATTCTTTCTTATACGGAACAAAAGAGTAAAGATAACAGACATTTATATATAATAACTTCTCACTTAAATTCATGTTTAATGTATGATTTCCATATAACAAAGAAAAAAGCATCCGTTTGGGACGCTTTTCTAGTTTTATTTTAAAATTATCTCTTTGGGATCAGTAATAATTTGCTGACTCTCATCACCTTTATCAATTTCTTTTCTTAAGTATTCAAGTGTAATTTCAATTTCTTCCTTATTCTCATAATAAATTCCTTTTGTACTTATAATTTCTTGCTCTATTTGTTTTTCTCTTTCTTGAAGCGGATTGATTTCTGCTCTTATGAATAGTTTTTTTCTTTCCCCTTCAAACTTTTCACTCGTTTTTTTTAGAATTTCAATTTTTTTCATTAGAGTACAGGATTCAAGTTCCTTTTCTTTTTCTACTTTTACAATCGCTTTATACTTTTCTATTAATTTTTTTTCCCACTTTAATAATTCATCAAGAATATATTTTTCCATCGCCTAATCCCCTCCAATTAAACTATTCGATAAGAACTATAAATATCCTTTTATATGAATAAACTAATTATATGTTTGGAATAATAATCCTAAATAGAATGTGGGAAAATAAATGAAAAATTCCTTTTTAAGTTAAGATTGATTACTCTCAAGCCACCGTATCATTTGTTTTCTTAGCTCCTATTAGCTAAGCGCTTTACGTTCAGTAACTGGGAGAAGACTAAGAATCTTATAGTTTATAAAGCGTGGAGTTGGCTCAATATTTCAGCTACTTAATGTGACTTTTTTCTTTTGGCTTCAAATGCGATAGCCCGTCCTTATACACAACATAATAGTGTATTGGGCCCTTAGCTTTATAGAAGCCCATTTAACTCACGGCCACCTTCACAGAATCCAGTTGCTTGTTTATAAGTGCCACTTCACCTCTTTGATATATTTATTCGCTAGATTGACAAGCATTTCAAATCCCATCCCACAGTTTCCTAGTTCCATTTTTATTCAAAGAATTATTTTGTTGAGTTTGATTATGCAATATTGCATAATCTCTACTTTCAATCTTTATACATGTGATAATTTAATTATAAAAATATAAAGTATTAGCAAGGGTGATTTATATGAGCAAGTTTCGAAAGAAGATGATTAAACATTTACAAACCTTCTGGGGATGCTTAGCATTCGGTGTATTAATGTTGGCTATCTTCTTAATTATGGATTTAACAGAAACACCTTTTAATGCATTAGGATGGAGAGACTGGCTAGGTTCTTTAGTAGGCGCAGTCATTTTATCCATTGGAATGTTTACTTTAAGTAAATTGGATTCAAAATAGATATTCCATCAATACAGTTTGTAGGCTGTATGCTAAAACTCAGTACATGTAGTTTTCTATGTATCTCTTTGCATTGAGCAGTTTGCAAAAGCTAATCGCTCAATGCAAAATAAAATTTTTACTAATACAATAAATGTATTGTTTACTTCAAATAAAGTTTTAGTTTTAAATGCTTTTCGTGCTTAGAAATCAATATATAATTGATTTCTCACAATGCTTGCGTTAAATGAAAAGATGCGAAGTCTTAGAATAAACTTCGCATCTTTTTTATTTCTTCCATCGTTCCTATACTCAAGTTATTATTCTTCTAACTTATACAACTATTACTACAAGGAAATTAGCATATGATTTAGGAAAATATATTGCGCTTGTAGACATTTATAGCAAATATAAGAGCCCTCCCAATTCAGGACGGCTCCTATATTCGCTATAATTAAATTCAATTTTATGAACTGAATTTTGTATGATAAATCCCTATAACTTTTCAAATTATTTATTTGATATAGATTGAAGTTCGCATTGTATTAAATGGAGCGTTTATAGATGTTTTTTGATATTCAAATGTTCCTTGCTGATGCCCAGAAGCATCCCACTTATAATACCAACCAACAATTGGTTTTCCGCCAATTATAGTGGATCCAATACTTTTCACATTAAAACCATCCATTTTCGTAAATGGATTTTGACCATATCCCATTTCCTTTGTAGTAATATATAAGTATTTTCCCCCGTGGTCACGTGTTGTGCTAAAACTGTTTGGATTAATCGTTTCTACTCCGCCCTGCTCAGATTCTACTTGTACAACGTTTAGTGAAGTAAGTGGTGCTGCAGGTCCAGCATAAGCTTCTGTTGCCATTCCTAATCCGACAAACGCAGTTATTGCTAACGATGAAATACCAAGTACTGCTTTTTTAAACATAATAACATCCCCTTCTATCTATTATTTTCTCTTTCATTGCCAATATAATCCTATTACCTTTATATGTATATAGTTTAAAACTGTAGAAATATTAATGAGAATATTCTATTTTATGTTTCTACAATTCTATTCCATATTATGACTAATTCACAATGTATAACAAAATACGCGTACCAAATATATCCTAATCCGCTTTTATCTTATGAATCTATTTGGTTCTTGCTTTTTTGCTTCATCAGGCCATTCTTAATTATTAGGGGAAAACTACAAAATGAAGGATAGGAATAAAGGGAGAAAAAATATAATCCATGAATGCATTTGCTAAGTATCATTATCAGTATTCTCATTGTCTTACTATATGCATGTCAAGTTTAAAAATTATGATATAAAAATTGTCTTGGAAATAGAATAATAAGAGAATTAAAGATGCAAAAACTGCAGGTTACAGAGCATCTAAAAGATATACTTAAAAACCCGACTCTTATGAGTCGGGTTTCGTTTGTCACTCCTTTATATTATAGGACGTATATATCAACACTCCACTAGTTTGCAAACCTAAAACTTCAATAACCTATCTTGCCTTGGGGTTAACAATATATTATTACATCTTTGACCTTATAGATTCGTATAAACTCGACATTGCCCTTTCCTCTACTTAGGCTTACTTTTGTTTTAGGTCCTCTTGCAATTTCACTAATTTTTCTGCCATATCCTCTGTTTGAATTAATGATGAAATAGGATCACTTGAAAAATAATCTTTCATATCAATTTCAATTACACGCCCATTTTTCACAGCATCTAACGACTTCCAATTTGATGGAGCTGTATCGACACCCTTTTCTTTTGAAGTGATGACAAAAATATAATCTCCTGCATAGTCACCAATTTTTTCCCATGAAACATCTTTGCGTGACTCGCCTTTATCTATAATATTTTTTTTAATACCTTCACTTGGCTTTAATGCCAACATCTCATAAAGTGCGTTCCCACCACGTTCACTTGTATTTCCTACAACAATTGCTTGCTTAATTGTGGCAAGGTCAATAATTGAGTAGGTCGCATCTTTTGGCATCGCTTTTTCTACTTTCTCCTTAGCAACAGCAACGCGCTTATCAAAATCAGTCAAATATTCTTCCGTTTCTTTTTCACGATTTAAAATTTTCCCCATTGCACGTAGTTCTTCGTGGACACCATTATATTTTGATGTATCATACACAACCGTAGGTGCAATTTTTTTATATTTCTCTACTGATTTCGGATCCCAAGTAATAATTAAATCTGGCTTTAATTCAAGCATTTTCTCTACATTCGGTGTATTACCTGAACCAATATCCGCAACAGTTTCATCTACATAGGGCTTCATTAATTGTCCATACTCTAGCATCGTAATTGTTGTGCCGACAGGTTTCATACCTGTTGCTAAAACATGTCCTAAATTCCAATCAACAATGACACGTTTAGGATGCATCGGTACTTTCACATCGCCTTGATCCGTTTTTAAAATACGTTCTGTTTGTTTATTTTCCGCCTTGCTTTCTTCTTTGTTATCTGAACAAGCTGCAAGAGCAATCATGCTAAATGCGACTAGGAAAATCATCAACCATTTTTTCATTTTTTACACTTCTCTTTTCTTTTATTTTGAAATCAATTCGGCTATTTCTTCATCTTTTAACAGTGCCAAATAAATTGTAAAGTGCTTCTTCTCAGCCATATACTATTGCAATGGCTGGTGTATTGAACATGCCCGATTTCATAACAGTACATCTGTTCGGTCATACTCTAACTGCTACATTCTATTATGGTATTCTTATTGTGCTTGCTTTATCGTTCTTTCTACTTCTGTTTGTCCATAAGCCAATCCATACGGTAAGCACAGTGGTTCACCTGTACGTGGATCATCGATTACATCCGCTTCAATATTAAACGCGTCTCGTAGTACATTAGGTGTCACAACTTCTCGCGGCGTTCCTTCACTTACAACGGTTCCTGCTTTAATTGTTATCATGTGATGGGCAAATTTTGTAGCATGGTTCAAATCATGTACAACCATAACAATCGTACGTCCTTCTTCTTCGTTTAACTTTTTCAACAGTGTCAATACTTCAAGCTGATGTGCCATATCTAGGAAAGTCGTTGGTTCATCAAGAAATAAAATTTCTGTTTGTTGTGCAAGTGCCATTGCAATCCAAGCACGTTGTCGTTGACCACCCGATAGTTGGTCAACACCTCGATTAATAAATTCCTCCATACCCGTTACATGAATCGCCCAATGAACAATTTCTTTATCCTCTCTTGATAATGCCCCCATCCCTTTTTGATGAGGGAATCGTCCATAACTAATTAATTCATACACTGTTAGACCATCTGGAGCTTTTGAATTCTGAGGAAGAATCGCGAGCTCCTTTGCGACTTCTCTGGTGGATTTTTTGTGAATCATTTCTCCATCTAACATTACACAACCAGCAGTTGGCCTCATCAAACGAGCCATTACTTTTAAAATAGTCGATTTACCTGATCCGTTTGAACCAACTAAAGCCGTAATTTTTCCATTCGGTATTGAAATATTCAAGTTATTTACAATAATACGTTCGTCATAACCAATCTTTAAATCTATTGTTTCTAATCGACTCATTTTGCGCGACCTCCTATTTTCACATCTGAAACTGTGCTTTATACAGTCGACTATAATTACCACCACTTCGAATCAATTCCTCATGTGTTCCTTGTTCTTTAATGCCTTCTTCCGTCACAACGATAATACGGTCAACATTACGAATCGTTGCTAAGCGATGCGCAATAACAAATGTTGTGCGCCCTTTCGATAATTCTGTTAACGCTTTTTGAATTGCTGCTTCTGTTTCCGTATCAAGTGCCGAAGTAGCCTCATCTAAAATTAAGATTGGTGGATTTTTTAAGAACATACGTGCAATAGAAAGACGTTGTTTTTGACCGCCTGAAAGTTTCACACCACGTTCTCCAATCAATGTATCCAATCCATCTTCTAAATCTTTAATAATATCAGCAAGTTGTGCTCGGCGAGCAGCTTCCCAAATCTCTTCTTCGGTAGCATCTAATTTTCCATAGGCAATGTTTTCGCGAATCGTGCCATCAAATAGGAACACATCTTGTTGAACAATACCAATTTGCTGGCGAAGCGACCTTTGTGTCATGTTTCGAATATCAATACCGTCTACCTTAATACTGCCTTCTTGAATGTCATAAAAACGAGGAAATAGACTACAAATCGTTGTTTTCCCCGCACCTGATGGACCGACAAAGGCGATGGATTCACCATGCTTTACGTGGAAACTTATATTATTCAGAATCGGTTCTTTTCCTTCATAAGCGAATGTGACATTTTCATACGAAATATCTCCATTTACTTGTTGAATCTCAATCGCATCCTTTATGTCCTTCTCATCTGGTTCTGTATTCAATAATTCTAAATAACGTTTAAAACCTGCGACACCTTTTGGATATGTCTCAATAACCGAGTTAATTTGATTAATTGGTCCTAAGAAAATATTTGATAGTAAGATGAACGCCATAAATTCACCAAACTCCATCTTTCCTTGAATTACAAACCAAGATCCACATGCTAATACGAATATCGAAACACTTTTGATTAAGAAATAACTAACTGACGAATTCCAGGCCATCACCTTGTACGTCACTAATTTCGTACGACGGAAACGTTCATTGTTTACTGCATATTGTTTAATTTCTTGGCCTTCGTTTGCAAATGCTTTTACAACTCGAATTCCACTCACATTATTCTCAACACGTGCATTAAAGTCGGCAATATCTTGGAAGAACTGACCAAATGACTTTGACATCTTTTTACTAAAATAGATAGATAATATAATTAAAAGTGGGACGATAATAAATGTAAAAATTGCTAACTTCCAGTTAATCGACAGCATTAGAGCGAATGCACCAATCAACGTCATAACCGCAATGAACAAATCTTCAGGACCATGGTGAGCAATTTCGCCAATATCCATCAGGTCATTTGTCATACGTGATACAAGATGTCCCGTTTTATTATTATCAAAGAAACGGAAAGATAGTTTTTGAACATGGTCGAATGCTTTCTTTCGCATATCAGACTCAATATTAATACCAAGCATATGTCCATAATATGTAACGATATAATGGAAAAACGCACTTAATATGTACAAGCCTAACAGTGCCAATGAAGCTGTTATAATGTAGTTCCAATTACCTGTGGGTAAATAATCGTCAATTACATGGCTTACAGCAAGCGGAAAAACCAATTCCAATAACGCCGCAATAATTGCACAAGTAAAATCTATTATGAATAACCAACGATATGGTCGATAGTAAGAAAAGAATTCTTTTAACATATCAAAATGGATTCTCCTTCTATTTATTATCTCGAACGAGCAAGTAAGTATAAAAAGTATGGTGCACCAATCACCGCAACAACAATTCCAGCGGGGATTTCAGACGGTTGGATAATCCAGCGTCCAATCGTATCCGCCATTAATACGAGCAATGCACCTGCAAGCGCTGCACCTGGAATTAAATATTGATGCTTTGGACCAACTAGTCTTCTCATTAGATGTGGTGCGATTAGCCCAACAAAGCCAATCCCCCCACTGACAGAAACAGCTGAACCCGCCAGCCCCACTGCTGCCGCTAATAACAAGCGTCGTTCTTTTTCTACCGATACACCCAAACCAAGCGCTACTTGATCTCCTAAATTCAATACATTTAATACACGTGCTTTATAGATCACGAATGGTAATAAAAGCATAATGAATGGAAGGATTGATATAACAAACTTCCAATTCGATGCCCAGATGCTCCCTGCCATCCAAGTCGCTACGAATTGATATTTCTCTGGAGATAGACGAAGCGTTAACACTATTGTCGCTGCACTTATCAACGCCGCAACCGCTATACCCGTTAATAACAAACGTGTAGGAGACAATCCTTCTCCACGTTTATACGATAAAGCATAAATAACAGCTGCTGTAATTCCTGCTCCTATCCAAGCTAAAACAGGTAGTAACATAACAGAAGAAATCGTTTCCGTTTGGAACATTGCGACATATAAAATAACAATTAATCCCGCACCTGCATTAATTCCAAGAATCCCTGGATCTGCCAATGCATTACGGGAGAAACCTTGCATGATACAACCCGAAACAGCGAGTGACGCCCCGACTAAAACCGAAACGACAATACGTGGCAAACGGAATTCAAATAAAATCAAGTCTTGCTGAGCTGTACCATTTCCGAAAAGCGTCTGAATTAATTCCATTGGCGCTAAACGAATATGCCCCGTATTCATACTAATAACAAATGTCACCACAATTAGAACAGCTAACACACTTAATACGGTAACCTCTCTTTTTTTTCGCTTTGTTTCAAAAGAAACAACATTTATATGTTCCATTACAGTTCTCTCCTTTCTTTACGAGCGAGATAAAGGAAGAACGGCACACCGATTAAGGCAATTAATGCCCCCACAGGTGTTTCGTAAGGAGCATTGATCATACGTGCTGCAAAATCTGCCCAAACTAGTAGCAAGGCACCTAAAATAGCCGAACAAGGAATAATAAAACGATAATCTACACCTACCAAATATCTTGTTAAATGTGGAACAATTAATCCAACAAAACCAACAGCTCCAACGACTGAAACAGCTGACCCTGCTAAAATCAAAACGATAACTGTTCCAAAAATCTTCACCGTTTTTGCTTTCTGTCCAAGACCTGTCGCAATTTCCTCACCCAAACTTAATAATGTCACTGAGCGAGAGATGATAATTGCGCCAAGGATAGCTAAGAATACAATCGGAACCATTACTTTTATTTGCGTCCAAGTTGTGCCGGCGACACCTCCCGCATACCAGAAAGCCAAATCTTGACCGATACGGAAGTGAAGAGCTACCCCCTCACTCAACGCACTAAATAGAGCACTAATTACCGTACCAGATAGCACAAGTCGTAAAGGTGTCAACCCTCCCCTTGAAATTGAACCAATTCCATACACAAGTCCCGTACTCACCGACGCTCCGATAAACGAAAAAAGAATTAATGCATAATAAGGTAAGTTTGGAAAGAAGGCAAAATTAATAGCCATTGCTAAAACCGCCCCCGAGTTCAACCCAAGTAAACCCGAATCAGCAAGTGGATTTCTTGTCATCCCTTGCATAATAGCACCCGCTGTTGCAAAACTTGCCCCTACAAGCACAGCACCAAGAATACGAGGTAAACGCAAATCGCGAATGACTTGGTGGTCGTTAAAATCAGGATTAAAGTGAAAAATCACATCCCAAATGACCGACATTTTCACATCTGCCGCCCCGTACGAAATTGCAAGGAAGATACTCAAAATAAGTGTAATCACTCCCCCCACCATAATAAAGGTAGCCGCGAGTGGACGTGAGCGAAGTTGTGGTTGTGGTTGTAGTTCTGTTTCTTCATTTATTTTTCTTGCAGACATACTCATAGTTTGCTCACCTTTATATTAGATTCCTCTTACAAACAAAAATGATTATCATTATCATTTAAAAAAATAAAGACTTACCCTTCTTCAATTTACGAGAAGCTTTTATCTATATGTAGCGCTACCTAGAATCTTCACTTTCTATGAAAATGAAACTTCAAATTGCTATAATTCTAGGGTTTCCTTATCAAAATCATTTCGGAGTTGATAACCATTTTCAATTTTAACAGTGTTAATTCTCAATTGATATAGATTATTGTAATCAATTCGCTATGGATTTTTATCAGATATACTGTTGTTCAACAAGTTGTTTCACCTGAATATCAAGTTGCTTTTCTAGACAAACGCCTTCACTCGCCCAAAAATCTTGTAATTGAAGAATATAAACTTTTTTCTTTTGTTGACGAAGGTTTAACCAAGCTTCACTTTCAAAAAGTCTTGTAGTTTGCTCATTTGAATGAACAACAACCAGCATATGATCAGCTGCATATTGTTCAATGCGACTTTCTGGAACAGTTAAATGTTTATTCGGATAAATAACCTCTTTTCTTATTGCTTGAGGTACATTCAATTCCATCATTTTATACAAATTGTAAGCCCCTCGTGCACTTGGCCTCCATATTCCTACTCGATTATCATTACGTAATTCGTATAACCCTACCGTTTCTTCTTTACCGAGTACAGATAATATTTGTTCCTTTGCCTTCTTCGCCTTCTTTTTATAACATTGAATCCAAGTCTCAGTCTCTTCCTCTCGACCGACTATACGAGCAATTGTCCTTACATCTTCAATACGATCATTCTTATCCCAATCCATCATCAGAACTGGAGCAAACTTTTCCATCTGTTCAATTAATTGAGGTTCTTGATACAGATATGTTGGTGCAATAATTAAGTCTGGTTTAAGATTTATCCATAGTTCAGGTGACAAATCTTCACCATCTTGTACAAATACCGTACCGCTTAAATCGGAATGCAGATACTCAGGTACATTAGCAGCCCAAGAGAAAACGCCTTTAGGCTTTATACCTGTTGCCATCAAAGCACCTGTAAATTGATATGTAAAAATGCGTTTATAATTTCGTCCATTTCTAAATTGAGTTGGAGTTATTCCCATTTGTTGTTTGAATTTCCTACTCAAATAAAGGCCATCTTGATAGCCTACTTTTCTTGCCACTTCATTTACTGTGTAATTTGGATCTAGCAGTAAAAGTTTGGCTTTATCCATTCGCATATGTGTTAAATAATCAGAAAAACTCCATCCTGTGTCCTTTTTAATTCGTTCTGAAAAATAGTTTGGGTGATAACCAAAATACTTTGCAACCTCATCACGTGTTAACGATTGATGTGAGTGCAAATTAATGTATTCCAATACATCGTGGAATGAAGAAGTAAAAGAACGTCTTTTTCGAGCTTCATATTCTTCTTCAATAGTAAAGAGAAGTTTACGTAGTAATTGAGTACATAATTTTGCATTTTTTTCTTTTGCAGATTCTTTTAATTCAGCTGATACAATTTTTACTTTTTTCGATGCTTTGGTATAAGAAATAGCTGTGGATGGTAGCGACTCGAATGATAATTCGTAGAGTAGTATATTCTCTCGTTCTTCTCTTAATCTATAGCAACCAAATTCATAAATATCATATAAAAAGCGTTCTTCGCCTGTACTTTCCATCACCAATAATCCATTTGGTTTCACCATATAAACTGAACCGCTTCCCAGATGAGTGATTTGATTGTTACACTTTAATTTGCCAGTCCCTGATTGAACAATAATTAAGACTCCATACTTTATCTCATGCTGCTTTTTTTTATTTGACTTCAAACTATATTCATTACAACATTCAAAGCCAAATACTCTTTGTGGAATATTCATTTTTGCTTCCTTTCTTTCGAACATATCGATGATGATTATCATTATCATTTGTGATCTCAATATATTATAACCTATTTTCATCTTTAGAATTAGACTTCCGATGATTCAACGTATACATTTCTTGTATTTCCTGTACTACAATTTCTGTGCATACGACTGTAGCTTTTGATGCTAACGCTGCCAAACTTCCTGACGAGAAAATTGATATCTTTATGTAAAGATATACATTTTTTGTTGTGTAGTTTTATAAAATTCTTAAGTTGATGGGTATGTATGGTGCCCTCTATATAAAATAAGAACATGTGTTCCTAATCACAAGAAATTAGACCTAATTGGACATCATCAGAAATTAATAGATAAATAAAAAATGCCATCCTTTCTGTATATTTCTACAAAAAGAATAGCATTATTTATTTTATCTTTCTATATATGCTATACCGTGAGCTCCTTGATTTACAGAAGGATCTGCATTTCGATCTCCTGGATCAACTTCAATGGTATGAACATTCTTGTAATTAACTAAATCTAATACACTTATTGTCCCTGATCTAAGGTTAGAAACATATCCAACCGTTCCGTCAGTAGAAGAACGTATTGTAATTGGGAGTAATTCAACTTCTATGGTACCTAACACGTTTAACGATTCTCCATCAAGAACAGATACATACCCTGGTGCTGGAGAAAACATACTTCTTGTTCTCTCTCCATTCTTATTTTGAAAACGCGTATGTCCTACCAATACTTTCCCATCATTCGTTACATGAACCGGGGTAATTAAATCTGAAAATGATTTTGTTTTTATAATTTCATCGGTTTCTGTATTAATGATGCTAAGTGTAGGTTGCTCCTCTTTGTAGTCTCCAAGTAAACATGGGGAAGGAATGTAAACTCGATTACCTTTAGGAGAAATAGCTAGTTCCTCACTACCATAGGGCATAGATACTTTTCCAATTAACTCCTTAGTATCTGTATCTAAAACCGAAATAAAGGGCGCCTCCTTATTAGAGGAATATCCTTTTGTACCATCTGAATTCGTAACAAACCAATGTGGACCTGTTGCCGCTGTAGTGATTCTATCTAGCACTTTTCTCGTGTTAGGATTAATAATTAAAATTCCTCCTTCACCAGATTCGACACTTACATACAATAAGTCTTTTTTTTCATTATAAACTAAACCATGTGGTGCAAATTCTGGTGAGATATCAATGATATCAATTACTTTAAATTGATCAATATCGATAACTAAAATTTCATGGCTTTTTTCCGGATTATTTCTATAAAAACCTGAGCGATAAGTAATACTTACATATAGCAATTGGCGCTTAGAATCGAAACATAATTCATGAGGTTCTGTAACTGGAGAATCTATAAGCCCTATTCTTTCAAAATTTTTTGCATTGAAGAAATGGATTTGATTACCGCTGGAGCTAACGACCGCCAGAATAGGATTATTTTCTTTAGAAATATTCATTATTAAAACCCTCCTCGTTATTTGTTCCAAATTTCTTGAGTTCCATAGAAATCAGCATATTTAAGTAATTTGTATTATTACTAAGACAAATTGTAAACAAGTTTCACCTCCTTTCATTTAAATTAGGTACGCTTATAATAAGTCAGGCTAACTTTTATTCTGTAAAAATAAGTTGAATTTAATAATCCAACTTATTTATCTACCTTCTCCAGCTTAACTTTTATACTTACATGTATTTTATTTAATAATTTTTCTAATACTTTACATTCTTCTTAATTAAGCACCTCAATTAATGATGCACAAGAAGCACAGAAAGTAAGTAATAAGCGAAATACCATTTCTTTGTCTAGTGCATTATCAGATACTCATAACATAAGTAAGTCAAGCTTAGCTGCCAGTGAATCAGTTTCCTTTGCTGCCGTTTTTCTAATTCATTCTGCGTCCAGCTCTATTCTTTGAGGAATAGCTTTATAGATTGACAAATTTGCTTCTGATTCTTTTTTTTCATACAACTATTTCTGTGTTGAAAAACTAACAATAATTAGTTAGTTAAGCTAACTATAATTATAAATACATTCATGTTTTATCGCAAGTTTTTTCAGAATCTTCGAATAAACGAATAGAGAGATAGAATTATTTTCATCATGAGATACATGATTTTAAGTTGATAGTTATGGGGGGAATTAAAAATATTAGCTTGATAGCGATGTGGCGCTACCCAAAATAAAGCTCCTTCAATACTTTCCTTTTAATAGATACGTTTAATACACCTAATTTTAAAAAGATTTTATATACCATGCATTCATAGTAGAGTGTTCAGAACCTGGTAGGGGTTCATTTAAATGTATAAATCCAAATTTTTCATATAATAGACATGCAGTTATTAATTCATGCATTGTTTCTAAATAGCACTTTTCATAATGTTTAGAGGCAAATGACAAAGCAGTTTCCATTAGTTTCTTGGAAAGCCCTAAACCTTGTGCCTTTGGACTTAAGTATAGCTTTTGTAATTCGCAAACTTTATCATGTTCGTTAAACGGTGCTATACCAATTCCGCCAACAACTTCTCCTTCCATTTCTACTACCCAATAGTTCGCATGTTTTAGACTATTATAATATTGGTGTAGGTCGTTAAGTTGAGGGTCAAAATAAGCTGTTCCAGGAAGCGCTAATCCAAGTGATTTTAATGAATCTTGTATAATTTCTTTTACTTTTGCATTGTCTTCTTTTTTCATTTCTCGAACTACCATATACGATCTCCTTCAATTAGTTTTTAATAAAGATTGCGACAGATTTTTGAAAATGGTACCCTTAAAATGTTGACTTAGTCCACATTTTAAGGGTACATTTATATTAATATTAAATGTGGACTTAGTCAACTAAAGGAGGATTTATGGATAAAAAAATTATTTATGACATCAGACAATTCAACCGATTTTATACAAAGGTACTTGGTTTATTTAATAACCAGATTCTAGATACAGATTATTCATTAACTGAAGCACGAATACTATTTGAAATAAGCGAAAGAACAGATTGTATTGCGAATAATCTTGTGCAAGAACTTAATATTGATAGAAGCTATATGAGCAGAATTATACGTAGGTTTGAGAAGGAAGAATTAATAGAGAAAAGAATCTCAATAAAAGACAGCAGAAAAAACTTGCTCTTTTTGACAAAAAAAGGAGAGGAACTACTAGATATAATTCATATTCAGTCAGATGAGCAATTAAATCAATTGTTTGACGGACTAAGTGATAGTGAGATTAATGAAATTCGTAATTCCATGATGATAATAAAAGAAAAATTAGATAAAAATATTGAACAAAAGTAAATAAATGAATGATTTTAAAAAACTAATTGGGGTAGCGTCACACATCCATTAACTTAACTGAACAGGTTACCCCTAAAACGATAAAAATGAACTTTGGTGCTATAAAAAACACAAATTTACAAAGCAGTAAAATAATATGATACTTCTTGAACCTTATAAATATATATTATTACTTAAAACATGATTTTTAGTATTCTATAATCAATTAATCCTCATCATACAAATTATCTATAGATTCGTGTAAAGAATCTAATAGATAGTCGCTGAAGTTTTCATAAGTAATGGTATACAATTCTTTTGAAAAACGACTCCAAAAGACAACAGGGCACTCGCCATCTTTCATTTGATTTGTATCTAAACATGTCACAGTACCATCGATATCATTTAAAACAATATATTGTTCAGGTAGGTTATATGTTTCTCTATATAATTTTGTGTGGTAAACAACGGAGGAATCCGCAGCTGTTGTCTCACAACCATGTATATCCATTCCATCAAGTCCGCCGCTACCATACTGTTTTAAAAAACAATGATAAGTGATTGGGAATGTAATGCTTAGCATTCGCGCTGCTTCTCGAATCGTATCTTCGTTTACACCACCCATAAAATCTCCATCTTTCTCATATGTAGAAATGATTGAAAGAATCTTGTCATTCATCTTTTTTCTCCTCCTAAATGTTCTTACGCTCGCATCATATCCATTTGTAACTACATTGTTTATCTGTCGTTATTTCTACCTTTTCCCGTATGTAATGCCCCCTGCCCTTGACTATTCCCAATAAAAAATTCTCTTGCATCCAAGAGAATTTTTTATTGGACTCTTATTGATAATACCTAAGAACTTCTAGCCCTGCTATAACATTAAAAATAGATTTATTGTTAGACTCTATAATATTGAAACATTTATTACATTTTTATATTAAACTTGATAATGTACTAATTATCCTAATGTATTTCCTGAAGCTGCAACAATTATGATTTCCTTGTTTAACACTTCATCTATAACTACTTTTAATTATTCTTACCCATCATATACTTTTTCTCTACACATTGAGATTACATGTTGTATAAGGGAGCTTCTCTTTTTTCCATGCAAGAAATCCTCCCTTTAAATTCACTACTTCCTTTATACCAGCTCTTTGTAAAATACTAGCCGCTATAGCGGAACGCAATCCGGTTCGACATTGTAAAACTAATGGGCAATCTTTTGGTATGCAATCTAGCTGCTTAAATAAATTTCCTAGGGGGATATGTATTGCATCTTGAAGATGACCGTCCTCCCACTCTTTTTTACTACGTACATCGATAATCTTAACGCTACCATCCTTTATATGCGGATATAATTCAATCGATGTTTTTTCTTTGTAACTTTCAAATCTATCAAGTCTTTGTATTACTTGTAAGGGTGCAAAAGCAATAATATTATCTAGCCCAATAGATTCAAAGTCTCTAATAACCTCCTCCACTCTAACCTTTTCCTCATCTAGAATGATTAAAGTTTCTGTTTTATAATCTAGTAACCATCCACACCAGGTTGTGAAGGAATTGTTATACGGTATGTTAATTGATTTCTCGATGTGACCAGAAGCAAAACTCTCTACATCTCTTATATCAACTATTTGCTGAACGCTCCTCATAACTTCTTGAAGTTCTTCTACTGTTTTAATAGCAAAAGCTTCTCTTTTCTTACGAATTGGAGGACCATACTTATTTAAATTCTTCATTAAAGAAAAATAACTTGGAGGCTCTGGCTGCCCCGTCAATAAAGTCGATACAAAATCACTTTCTTCATTACACTGAAATGCCCAATTGAACATCTTTTCATAACCTAAGGTAGAAGTCGGAATTGCTCCTAATGCTTTTCCACATGCGCTTCCTGCACCATGTGATGGCCATATTTGCAAATAATCAGGGAGTGTTTTTATTTTTTGTATAGAATCAAATAATTGTTTCGCTCCTATTTTTGCGGTATCTTTCATACCTACAGCGGTTTCTAATAAATCGGGTCTCCCTATATCTCCAACAAATATAAAATCACCTGTGAATATGCCTATTGGCTTATCATTCGTATATTTATTTTGACTTGTATCAGTTACTAAAAAAGAAATACTTTCAGGTGTATGCCCTGGTGTGTGAATTACATTAAATTTTATATGACCTACTTTAAACTCTGTCCCCTCTCTAACTAAATTATATCGACCTTCGTTAAGATATTGATATTTCCAATCACAATCACCTTCATCAGATACATATAAATTGGCATGATAAAGAGTAGAAAGTTCTCTAGACCCAGAAAGAAAATCTGCATGAATGTGTGTTTCAGCCGCAGCTATTACTTCCATCCCCTCTTTCTTAGCAAATTCTATATATTGTTCTATATAGCGACTCGGATCGATTACAATTGCTACGCCTTCCTTCTGACAACCAACTAAATAAGAAGCATGTGCTAATTTTTCATCATAAAAATATTTTAAAAGCATAGCTATTCCCTCCAAATAGTTATTTCAAATTACTTTTCAATTTTTATAACCGCTTTCTATCTTCCCTTATAGCAGCCCTTTCAACATAAAATTCCAATACATATACGGCAGCATATATCTTTTAAGTAAAAACATACTATACCGTTCTTTCGCTTGATTAAACGGAAACGTTTCTTGAGGTTCATGATCATAGTTAAATTCAGCGAGTATAAGACTTTTATAACCTGTAACAATCGGACAGGATGTATATCCATCATATTTAGCGTGCAAGTCTCTTCCGTTAAGTACGTCCATAATATTTTGTTTTAAGACAGGTATTTGTTTTCGAATTGCCGCTCCAGTTTTAGAGGTTGGTAAATTGGTACAATCTCCAAGTCCGAAAATATTCTTATACTTTACATGCTGCAAAGTATAAGGGCTTATATCTACCCATCCCTGAGAATCACTTATCTCACTCTCTTTAATAAAACTAGGTGGCCCCATTGGTGGAACAACATGGATCATACTATACGGTACTGTTTCTCTTTTCAGTGTTTGCGTATCTTCAAAAATTGCTTCTTTCTTTTCAGCAATAATTTCTACTAAGTTTTTATGATAATTTGTTATAATTTGCTTTCTTTCAAGTACTTGTTCTAATGTATTAGCATATCGCGGAACCTGAAATATGTTAGCGTTCGCGGTATAAAACATTACTTCACTTTTGTTTCTTACACCGCTATTAGAAAAATACTCTTCTGCTAAATACATAATCTTTTGTGGAGCACCACCGCATTTAATAGGAGTATTGGGGTGGGTAAACACCGCATTTCCTCCTTTAAATTTTTCAATTTCTTTCCAAGTAGAATCAACATATTTATAAGAGTAATTGCTACAAACCCCATTAGTGCCAATAGACTCCTTTAAGCCTTTAATACCGTCCCAATTTATTTGTATACCAGCTGCTACAATAAGAATTTCATACTCAAGCAGCAGTCCATCATCTAAAAGTAGCTTATTTTCATCCGGAAACAACTTAACAACACTTTTAGGTATCCACGTTGCTCCTTTTGGAATAAGTAATTCTTGATCACGCATCGTACTTTCCTTTGAAACAATTCCTCCCCCCACTAAACTCCATAGTGGTTGGAAATAATGTTTTTTTGATGGATCAATAATTGCAATACTGTCTTTCAATAGGGGTACATTTCGTAACAAATGTGCTGTAGAAGATATTCCAGCAGTCCCAGCACCAATTACAACAATTTTATAACTTTCTCTGGTCTTCATTATCCTCTTCCTATCTAAAATTGATTTTAAAATAACTAATTAGTAGCCATATTTTCATCGTAGTAACATTATTATAAGTTAAAAACACAATGCATTTATTTGATTAAAATGAAAATTTCGTTAATTTTACCATCAATATTACTTTATGCGTAAATCCCCTTTGCTACTTCCATCTTTTATATTTTTCAATACTAGTCTTTACCCCATCTGGTTTTTATTACAGTTTCTCTCTACGCTCAAAGCTATCCTTAAAAACCCATGTGATTTTATATGTAAAAAAGCCCCTTTTTTATCTAAAGGAGGCTAAGGATTATTCTTATTAAGCTAATACTTTGAGGTATCCCTAAAACAAAAATTATATATATCTACAACCATTATTTATGAGAATTCAGGTCATTTTTTTCTTTTTGGGGAACAATGGATTTCTTAAGTTGATGGGCATGTGGCTGTCCCCTATTCAGAATGTAATGCTAAGGTGTTATATTTGTTTGAGCGCATTTTTTCATTTTTAGGGAGAACTTTGTTTTATTAGTTTGATAGCGATTGAGTAGCACCACAGCGTTTAAGAGCACATCTGTATAACAGTTACTCATTAGGTATTCTATACTTCTGCTAAACAAGACCCCTAAAAATCAGTGCGTTTATAAATAATTAGCCTTACTCTCTCGAACGATTGTACTGAACTTTTCACGTATTGGATCACTTGGTTCATCTACTTGTTGCTTTTTTGTTTTTTGGCAACAAAGGAGCCTTTCCCCACTATAGAGTAGATGTAACCTGCTTTTTCAAGTTCTTCGTATGCTCTTTTTGAAGTAATAACACATACCTTCAAGTCTCTAACTAATGAACGCATGGAAGGTAATGCATCATCTTCTTTCAATGTCCCATTTGATACTTGTAATATAATTTGGTCAATGATTTGTTGATAAATAGGAGACTTAGACTTATTAGATAGTAAGATTCTCATGATTCAACTCCTTGCGTCTTATATGCTTATGAACACATAATACACACTATGCACAATATATACATTTTGAACAATGTTAATTTTTCATATAGAATACCATCATATTAAGAAAAAGACGTTATCCTTTCCTATGATTTCTCAGAAAAAATAACATCTTTTTTATTTTAGGGGGTATTTTGTCTAGTTAGCTTGATAGCAATGTTGCGCTAGCCAAAATACAAAAATCTCCTTCAAAAAAAGAAAGGCGCCTACGTACCTTTCTTTTTTTAATCACTTGCACTCTCTTCAGCACCCAAAATCCCTTCTGAATCACTTAAATGCATCATTGTACGGACCTAATTGCTTTTTTGAAAAGTAATGAATTGTCTCCTTACTTTTCAGTAACATATTTCCTTTTATAATTAAAAAATAGGTAGCTACTAGAAAATAGATTAAACCTAATATCCAATCCAAATTTGTAGCTAAATTGTGTAAAAGAACATATCTCATATATGCATAACCAATCGGAACATGTAGTAATACAACCGCACCTAATCCTGGGTTGTATATTGTTTTTGCTTTTATATTCGCAAAAATACCATGCCATATGAATTGAAAAAATCCCATTAAAATAGGTGCCAATCCAAGCCATATAATATTTGGAAAGAAAACCGGAAGTAAATAAAAAACATACGCAATCAAAATATTTATTACCATAGCAGATTGCGTATTTAATGGATAACGATCTGGTATATCACTTTTAAATATAACTACATTAAACAGACCAGCGAAATAACCTGGCCAACGATACTCTTCAAATTGATGCACTAAAATGGCTACAAAACTTAACGCTAACAGTACTTTTATTTCACTCATTTCTCCAAAATTTGCGACTAAACAACCTACGACAGCAATAGCCATTACTAACCCTACATCACACCAGTGTTTTCTAAAAAAACTAATCATCTCTACCACCCACTATCTCAATTTTTATAAAAATAGCGTTCAAATAGGAAATCAATTTGTTTTTCTACAGGCAGTATTTTTATATCTGCCCCTGATTCAAGAATTGGCATCATTAATGCTGGAAGAAAAACGGATCCGAATATTTGCACTGTCATAATCATTAAAATTTCCTGATCCGTTTCATTTGTTATTTCACTCAAAGTATTCTTCACTTTACTAAAACCAAGACTCTTCAAAAAATCTCCATATTCGTATTGAGATGTAAATACCGTAGTTCCCATTGCAATAATTTTCCTAACTAACTCAGGGTATTGCCGAATTACTAGTACATAATCAAGTAAAAATATTTTTAATCTTTCTTTCACTGGCACTTTAATATCATCTAAAATAGAAAAAGTGCCTTGAAAGCTAATTAATAGGACTTTAATTGTTTCGCTAATCAACTTCTCCTTTGAGCCAAAATGGTAATTTACAAGCGCAATATTAGTATCTGACAATGCCGCAATTTTTCTTATTGTTACACTTTCGAAGCCTTTTTCTTTAATTAACTCCAATGTTGTATTTAAAATCTTTTCTTTCGTAGATATGTTTTCATTTCCCTTCAACTTATCTCCTCCTCTAATATTTATCAATTAAACAACGTTTTAAACGTTGTTTAAATTTATGGTATCACCTTCAATTTTTAATATCAATTTAATCCTTTCGACATTTCCGATTACCTATTCTTTTTTTATCTTTGTTATTAAAAGTTCATATATACATCTGAGAACGTCTTTGTTGTTTTCTAGTCCCTCAATAATGTGAGCATTCGGTAATTTTAATAATTGAACTGTAGTGTAAACAAATATATAAAATAAGATTATTTTTCCTTTCTAAGAAAAAAGATGAACATAATTTTTTTATGCATCATATTTTTTGGTAACTAATGTATTACTGTGACCTAGCTTGGACTGAATCCCCTTGTTGAATATTTTTATTTTATTATTAATAATTACGGTACATGAAATTATTAATAATAAAATAAAAAAAAGCTCCTTTCAAAGGACGCCCTCACCTTGGCTAAAATGATAAAATAAACACCCATCCTTTATAATTAATAAAATTTGATGGGTGTTTTGTAACGCATTATTTATTTTATTCTTACTGCGTATGAAGATATCTAAAATGATATCTTAGTTTTTCAATCGTCATTTAAAGTCCATTAACTGTATATATCTTTCTCTATATTCTTTAACAACATTTCCAACCTATCCTTAGTAACTTGATTAAAATGTGGATTTAATTCCTTTATTATGAATTCAAGTAACTCATAGCTTATGTATTCACCCAATTCCAGTGAATACTGTTCAGCTAAAAAAGGCTTTAATTTTTTAGAGATATCAATCTTATCCTTTTTACTAATCTTTATCTCCATTCGATAACAAACCCCTCTTAGATTAATCTTAAAAGCTAATTAAAATAACTTTTTATTACTTATGAAAATATGTTCTTTACCACCTTATTGTATATACAACAAGGCATTCTTTTCATATCATGACATTCAATCACCTGAAAACTGTTCACTGTTGCATATCATTTTTATTTTTGAAGTAACTCTGATTTCTATATTACACATTACAATATATAAAACAAAGCCCAAATACGGAATTTTTAACTTTATCAATTTTTTTAGAGATTCCACATAATATTACCTTTTTCACATTATGAAAAATTTTTTCTATAAATTTTTCATACTTTCTATTTTTTTGGTACTTTCATTACTGTAAGTTGAAATTTTCCTCATTTTTAAAATAATACAACCTAGACTAAATGCAAAAAGAGAAAATATCCCAAAAGTAACAGTGATAGTATTTAATGATAGACTCCAGCTAATTAGGAAAGATACTAATGCCCCCCCTAAACTAGCCGATGCAATAAATAGACTAGTCACTTGATCAATATTATTTTCCATAATACGGGAAGCTAGGATTAATGTTATTGGAAAAACACCCGCTATGACTAAACCAATAATAAAGATGATAAACAAATACATACCTGTACCTCGAACAAAGGGAAATAGAGATAAAAGAATCACTAATGTAAAGCAACTATATGTAATGTATGTCCAATAATTAAATTTATGGGCTAGCTTACCTACAAGTAATCTTCCTATAACTATTGCTAGCCAAAAACAAGATATACTTACTGAACTGATTAATTCATTATTGGTAAGAATCATTATTGTAGATAAAAAATTTGCAAGATTAGTTTCTATGCCTGCATATAAGAATGCAAAAAGTGAAATAAATAATATAACTGTAATCTTTTCACTTTTAAATTTTAGAGTAAATGAGGAAAGGGATGCTCCTCCCTTTTCATTATTTTGAGGAGAAAAATTTAGAAATTTTGTACGTCCAAACATGTACCAAACAAATAGTGTAAAAATAAAGAATAGTAATATCCCATAAAGAATAAAATACCATTCATAAAATTTTATAATATAATTAACTAGTAACGGAAACCCTAGCGCCCCAACCCCAAACCATACTTCGAGAATGCTAAATTTAGCAGCACTATTCCTTTCTGCTGAAATAATAAAGGAACCCACCGTAGTTTCTAACAAACCTGCTCCATAGCCTAATACAAAGCAAATAACGGCTAAATATGCCCATTCTTTAATATATATAAAACCTCCTAGAACGATAGACATTACTAAAACACCTAATGTTATTGTTTTAAAATAATGATACTTTCTTACTAGTATGGGTGAACTTAGAACACCGAATAAAAAACCTGTGAATTGAAAAAATATTAAAACACCTAATTGATCAGGGGTTCTTCCATAATATTGTATTAATGAAGGAATTAAACTACCTATGCAAACATGTATTATTCCTACAATAAAATAAAACAAGCAACCATAATAAAACATTAACCGCATCTTTTCTCAACTCCAATCCAAAATAAAAACAGGGATTTAAGTAAATGTTCTAAACCCCTGTTTTTACCATAAAACTAAATAGTTGCTACAGATTGTTCTTTATTACTACTGCTTTTATCAAAAAACATATCCAATATAACTTGTGAACGAAATCCATCTTCAAATGTTGCTACAGACTTTTTAGGGCCACCTTCCGCAGCCTTTGCCCATTCTATAATTTCACTTCTAAAAGAATCAGACCATTCAAAAATCTCATTTTCTGGATCGACTAGTAAAGGTAATGATAATGGGATTTCATGTTTTTCCAATCCATCAAAGAGTACATACTTATTTGGCTCTTTAGAAGAATACTTATATTCTTTCTTCGTACCTATTACCTCTATACTAAAACCACAATCGTCAAGAAACGAACTTTTAGATGTTGTAATATTAACAAAAACCTTATTGTTCAATTGGCCATACACCTCAGCATAGTCATCAACAAATACTGGTTTGCTTTCTTTTTCCTTAACATTTGTTTTAATTTTAGTACGAACGGTATCCTCTCTAAAATCACTCTCGAACAAAAACCATAGTAAGTCTATTAGATGGATCCCCAAATCTCCCAAGGCCCCACTAGTTTTATTACTTTGAAAATCATCTCGCCAAGTAAACGAAGTTCTCCTAAAAGCGCTATTCTTTTTAAAATGCAATCTTATCACTACTATTTCCCCTAATTCTTCATTTTGAATTAATTGTTTTAAAGCCTTAACATAGGATAAGTAGCGATAGTTAAACCCCATTGAAGCGACTAAATTAGTATTTTTTGCTATTGTCATCATATATTTTGCTTCTTCACAAGAGATTGCCATTGGCTTTTCACATAACACATGTTTGTTTTTTAATAACGCTTGAACAGCTTGAGATTTATGACAAAAATTCGGGGAAGATATTATTACCCCATCAACTACTTCTAGTAACTCTTCATAGCTATTAAAAACCTTCCCACCAAAATCCCCTATCAATTTATCGGCATTCTCATAATTAACATCATACACTCCAACTAATTTACAATTATCAACAGTTGATAATGCTCTAGAATGAGCTCTTGCAATACTTCCTGCACCTATAATTCCAATATTCATTATATGAACATCCCCTTTTAATTAATAATGTGCTTTAGAGTATTTAAAATTCCAATCGAGTATTCACCTTGAGCTAACATTGAGTGTATTTTTTTAGCCTCTTCTGTTGCATTTTCTACTAAATAACCATGCCTTACAGCTTGTAGCATTCTTAAATCATTCCCACTATCTCCAAAAGCTATTGCATTTGTTTTATCTAGTTCGTACTTGTCTAAAATAAATTTCACTATCTCATCTTTACCTGTTCCAAGTGGAATAAAATCTACATCATAGCAATTTTCTGGATCCCCAGCTAATGGATTACATTTGTTAATATTAACTCCAACTTGGAATATTTCTCCGATTTCTTCTATCTTCTCTAAATTCTTTGCATCAATAAATTCATTTTGCTCTTCATAATAAAAATTAAATTTGTACTTAGAACTTCCTAATTGCGTCTGAGGTCTTAAAAAAATTTCATATTTTATTTCTAGCAATTTAAGAATTCTTTCAATCTTTGAAGAATCAAAACCACCCTCTATAATTCTCCCTTCCCAAATTTGATCATCTATAGTAGTCCCATTACTATCAAAGTACGTTATTTCTGTACCTAATCCACTCGCCACAAAATGAGGGAAATACTGAATACCACCCTTTTTCATTTTTTCAGCAATTGATTCTAAACTACTTCCCGTTACCCAACCAATTACTATATCCCCTTTACTTCCGTGTTCATACAAATACTTTTCTAACAATTTCATATTACTTCTTTTAGAATCATCCATGTTATGAGGATAATAAGTTTCATCAAAATCACAGAAAACTACATATTTAGGCTTTTTAACCTGTGGTAGTCTTCCAAAATTTAAAGACTTTAAAACTTCATTATTTATTGACATTGAATAATCCCTCCAAAACGAAATTTTGCTCTTCTAACATCATGTTTGGGTGTAAAGGTAAATGTAATATTTCTTTATGAACTTGCTCTGTATTTAATATATTTTTTTGTAAATCATTTTCCTTTACCCACTTAGTATTTTGTTTATGAGATAATACCGAATAATAAATATCTGTTTCAATGTTGTACAATTGGTACAATTTATTTTTCAACTCGTCTCTTCTTCCATTTTCAACTCTAATCGGAAAAAGGTGCCAGACATTATCTTCTGTCATCTTAGGTAACTTAATTAATTCTCTATCCTCTAATTCCTTTAAATCACGTATATATCGTTGAGCTAAATACGCTCTTTTTAAATTGTTGTATGATAAGTACTTAATTCTTTCCAAACCAATAGCTGCTTGCAAATTATCAATTTTAGAATTGAATCCAAAGTCTAATATCTTTTTATTTTTTTTATCAATTTCAAATCCATGATAACTATATTGATTGCAACGTATTGCAAGAGTTTCATTATCGGTAACTATTGCACCTGCCTTACCACATACACCAAAATTTTTATATGGATTAAAACTAAGAACAATAATATCTCCATATTCTCCAAGATTTGAAGAACCAATAGCTTGACATGCATCTTCAATAACTCTTAATTGATATATATCCGCGATTTCACGAATTTTTTTCATTTCACATTGTTTTCCATACAAATGTACAGGCAAAATGCATTTAGTTTTTTGGGTTATAGCTTCTTCGATTTTAGACGGATCAATACAATAACTCTTCTGATCTATATCTACAAATATAGGTTTTGCTCCGACTGCTAACACAGCATTTTCTGTAGCAGCAAAACTATTAGCTGGCATAATTACTTCATCCCCCGGCTGGATACCAATAGATAACAATGACACCATAAGAGCATCTGTACCACTACTTGTTGCAATTACAAACTTTTTATTTAAATAACTTCCGATTACTTCTTCTAGTTTTTTTGAAAATGGTCCACTTGTGAATTGACCTGTCGGTAAAACATCTTTTAAAACCCCTATAATTTTTTCAACCTCATCTTGAGAAATCAACCGATTAACTGGCATAAATTCTATTTTCTGTATATTTTTTCTGCTATAATTGAAAATATCTTTTTCTATATCAATATCTATTTTCAATTTGTTTTCCCTAAATAATTTCTCTTTCATCTTGTGATTCGGTAATATATTACTAATTTCAAATTCTTTTTCTTTTGTTTCCCCCTGTAGGCACTTTAATAAAGCTAAATTGTCTTTACTATGTCCAGAAATTGTAGTAAGAGTTTTCACGTTAAATCACCTCTAAGAAATTATTTTGAAAATCATGAGTAGACTATATTTTATGTTATCGATTACATGTCAACATATTTTTTACGGAGGGTTTCTCTATGGTAACAATTAATGAAATAGCTAAATTATGTAATGTATCAAATGCTACGGTTTCAAGAGTTCTAAATAATCATCCTTATGTAAATTCAGAAAAACGTGAGAAAATAATAAAAGTAATGCAAGAATTCAACTATACTCCTAGTTCTATTGCAAGGAATCTTAGGATAAATAAGACACAAACCATTGCACTATCAATTCCCAATATAGATCATCCCTTTTTCGGAAAATTAGCTAGAGAAATTTCTAAAGAATTATTAAAGCATAATTACAAATTGCTAATTTATCAGACTTTTTATGAGAAAAAAATTGAACTTGAATTACTTTCCTTACTAAAGAATAAGGCTGTAGATGGTGTAATTCTCGCATCCCTAGAAAATAGTTGGGAAAATATAGAGCATTATTTAGCATATGGGCCCATAATACTTTGTAATGAGTATGAGGAAAATGCACCTATTCCGATAATTTGTTACGATGAATTTGAAGCTGGATACAAAGCTGTTAAACATTTAATAAGCAAAGGTCATAAAAAAATTGGCTTTTGTTTTGATTCTCTTAATAGTCAAGCACAATTAAAACGCCAACAAGGTTATCTGCATGCCTTAAAAGAGAAACAATTACCATTCAATAAAAAATGGCTATTTGGAGATGCAATTACTATTAATGATGGGTTTAGAATTTTTGAGAAGCTAGATAAATTAAAAGATAAACCTACTGCACTATTTACAGGAAATGATCAAGTTGCTGCTGGAGTCATTAAAGGAGCTACTATTAAAGGGTATTCTATTCCAACTGACTTAGCTGTTTGTGGTTATGACAATCAATTAATTTGTACAGTTACATCCCCAACAATTAGTACTATTGATATTCCAATTGTTAAACTGAGTAAACGAACCGTTAACGAGATACTACTATATATAAATACAGATGAATCTATTAAACGTAAAATTATTGAATATCCTACTAACTTAATTATTCGTGAATCTACATAATTAAAATAAAAGTTTTTGCTTAAATTTATCTAATATATAAAAAGAGGACGTAAATAATAATGCGTCCTCTTTTTATATTAAGCTAAAACAATCCATTAAAATGCTTTTCACGAAGCCATATATATAATGTTATTAAGAAAGATAAGCACTAACATTTTAACTGTTACAATAGGTGACATCACATAATTCATACCCACGACAAGCATTACATGTCGCTCCATATTCAGCAAGAAATTTCATTATATGATAATGTTTATATATTAGCATTAGGAGGATTTAGATGATGAAATCAGTATTAGTAGTTGGTTTATCAGTTGTAATGTTAGCAGCTTGCGGCGAAAAAGAAATGGTTCAAAAGGAGCAGCCAAAAACACAACAAACAACGGTGAAAACAGAACAACCATAAGATGAGCAGACAAGAATGACGAAAAGTATTGAACGTAGAACCAAAGAGATTATAGAATATTTCGGTGGTACTGTAACAGCGGTTGAATTAAATAAAGAAAATAACTTGTATGTCTTATATGTTTTCGGCTACAGAACGAGAACAAAGTTAAAAGACGCCGTTGCGCAAAGTGGCTTGCAAGAATACGACAAAACAACCATAAGATACTTCACATCAGATGGTAAAACAGAAATCGAATTTGAATAAGCACTTCTACGTGAGTGCTTATTATTTTTACCTGTTATTTCAAGGTTTAGAAGATTATTTCGAACCTTTGACATTTAACCCTGGTTCGGAAAATTAATACGCTCTTTTCTCTTTTCTTTCAATACATCATAACTTTGATTCTTTCTCATTATTTTGAACTACCCCCACTTTCACTTCGTTTAGAAGTGAGGGATTCCTAAGTATAATCGATATCTATCCCTGGTGTAGTAGACGCCCGAATAATCGCAATTTTATTTGATAAAGGATCTAATGTACCCATTCCATCAACACCTCTTGCATTCCCTGCCCCTAATGCTTTTAAAATAATCTCATCTCTAATAGATTGATTGGAAGGCAAATCTTTATCTAAAAAAGAAGCCTTTTGACGTTCCTCCACGCATGATAAAACAAGGTATTTTCATTTATAAGCATCTCCCTTCTATACTTCACAATATAAAACTTTTATTCTTTATATACAAAATAAAAAATATATGTTTTATTATTTTGTCAACTAATCTAATCAAAGAAAAATATATTAGTTTGAAATCTTTTTTCTCCCTTATTTGTAAATAAAATCCTTGAAAAGGTTTAATTGTAAATTACGTTAATAAACCCCTATCATTTGGTATCTCTATTCTAACAATAAAGTAAAAAATAATTAATCGAATACTGTGTATAAACAAAATATTGATTATTCTGAATGTTAATCATATTAAATTGATCACATTTACCAAACAAATAACTTAAATTATAAGCACATTCGACAACAATTGATTGTTTTCTGAATATTATTGAAAAAAATGTAAAATCACTTCATTTTCCCTTCTATTTTGCTATGATAGTTACAATTAAATTGGATTAGGATATTTCTATAGGATGGGGGAGTATATAATGAGTGTTTCATTAAAGAGAAATGAAGAATTAACCTCTCTATTGAACGACTGGTATCGATCTATGCTATCTCAACAAGTTATAAAAGCTACTAATCTGAAAAAGAAAATTGATGAAAAAATTAATAAGTTAAGCATTGAGTCGAATCAAAAACATCAGGATCAAAATTTGTTACTGTATTACTCACTACTTGAATTTCGTTACACGGTCTTAACAGATAGCCTCGGTATTCAACATGATAGTTTTGACGCTATTAGTGATTATGATATGCCTACAGACCATTTTCTGCGCTTCTATTATCACTTTTTTAAATCCATTCATTCCACTTTTATATCAAGTTTTTCTGAAGCAGAGGAACATTATAAACTGGCAGAAAAGATATTAGTAAAAATTCCAGATGAAATTGAACACGCTGAATTCTACTATAGAATTGCTACTTTTTATCACCATACCTATAACATGCTAGCTTCTATCGAATACGCAAATAAATCGAGAGAAATCTTTTCGAAGTATGAAGGTTATGAAGTAAAAACAGCCTTTTGTAATAGTTTGCTAGGAGGTTGCTGTATCTATTTAAAGCAGTACGAACAAGCAGAAGAATATCTGCATTATGCAATTGAATTACTACAAAAGAATGAGGAAGAAGATTCCTTGTTATTCGTAAAAAGTACTTTAGGATGGCTGTATTCTGATCAAAGTATGTCTACGTTAGCTATTCGTCATCTTTCAGAAGTAACAGAGAAAATCCCTACACACTTCAAGGCTATCTTCCTACAAGCTAAGGAGCATTATAAATTAGGACAACAATCAGCAGCTAGCAAACTCATTGATAAGGGATTACAGATTTGCAGAGGAATTCAAAACGAAGAATACACACACCACTTCTCTATTTTAAAAAGATTAAACGAAAATATTCCATTGGAAGAATTAGAAAAAATCATCCAAGAAGGAATCTTATACTTTGAGGAAGAAGAATTATGGGAATATGTTGTCGAATACGCTGAATTATTTGCCACAAAATGTAGACAATTAGAGAACCATCAAAAGGTAAGTGATTATTTCCAAATTTGTTACCAAGCAAGACGAAAATCAATCGAAAAAGGAGTGTTAAAATAATGAAAAAAATCAGCCTATTATTATCAGGTATTGCTTTTATTGGGATTCTAACGGTGGGAATTTCTCCATTTTTTAAAGCGGATCAGTTTGCTACTCATGGACATTACCCTGCTCCTACATATAGTGTTGGCGATCATGGTGGTGCACCACAACAAACTTAATATAAGTGTATGTAAAGACCCTCCAAATGGAGGGTCTTTACATATCAAAATATGAATAGTTCTTTTTGGCTACACCAAACCAAAATTCATCTCTCCCCTATCCACCTGCACTCTCTTAAGACAGGAGCACTCTCCGAAAAATCCGTTAAATAATAGAAATTGACTAACTATTATATCTACAAACTCTTCATATGCAATATTACATGCAAAGTGCCTTAAATATTTTGTTATACTATGTATGTGGATTTTTCATCCAAAAATCCTCTTAAACGCATATTTTTGTATATGCCACCCTAATTGATGAAAGTGAGAAGAATGTTTATCATTTTTCTCACTTTTTTTATTTTAATTATGTGCTTGTACTTATTCTTTAGTTATTTTAAGTAATATAAGCTCAAAAAGAGAATTCACTTTTCAAATCCAACCTATCGAATCAATTATTATCTAATAATACCACACCATCTTTATCAACTCATTTTAGAATATTTGAACAATAATTTTATATACAAGCACTGCATAAATTATTCATTTTCATTTATATAAGGCCTACATTTTTACTTCTGATAAATTATCAAATATTGAATTATTATACACAAACCAAAAAACACGAGGTATTTTGTAGAATTTTGTCTATCAATATGTATGTACACCCTTATGTAGTGGATATAGACTGTGAGGTGTAAGGAGGTACCTTACAAAATAATGAAAAGGAGATTATAAAATGATTAGATTAACGAAAGTCTCAAAGTTAGCATTTGCAACATTAATTGTGGGAAGTAGTTTAAGCGTCTTTGTGTGGTCACACAGTGTACAGGCTGACACCTTAGATCATAATTACCAAGACACTCAAAAATTCATACCACCTTCTAGTGCTAGGCAAACATTGGAACAAAAAAACACTATTGTTCCAGAATCAAAAGTTATTAAAAACCATTATGTAAAATACTCTAAAACACATTTCCAATCTAAAGAAAGTATACCAAAAGAAATTTATTATTCTTCAGAAGGTTTTAAGGGCTATATACAGGCAAGTACCGTTTTGGATATGGGAAATCATTTCGTAACGCTATATTCTGGAACCGTTATTCGATGTTAGATTTTTAATCCTACCTCTTTAAATGCTTATAATGATCAATAGCTCACTGCCAATAATGGAATATCTATTGTTCAAAAAATAAACCACAAAATCTTTTGATTTCATGGTTTATCAAATATAAAGATAATGCTAAATATATACTCTAACATTACCTTCCCCAAAGTTAATTATAGAGTATTTTCTCAAAAAAGACACTCCTGTAGTGTCTTTTTTATATTATTTTGATTTACTCCCATCTTACTTTTATTAAACTCATATATGTAATAATGCATATTTTTTTGATTGTATATTATGATATACTCTCATTGTGAGCTGATACATAATTTCTTTAGATTGGAAAACTAAAACCTCGTTTACCCAATTTGGGGGCGCCTTATGGCGTCTTTTTTTATGCTATTGAAGTAAAAAACAGGACCGTAATATCATTGGTAAAAAAATTGTACACTTTAACAAGAATTCCGCCTACTAACCCTTATTTTTTTGCGGCTATTTATTTGTTTCAACATAATAATTTTTCATCTCGTATATGCAATAGACAATGATAGCTAAACTCCAACTGACACCATAGTAATCATGTGTGTAGAAATCATAACCTGCCTTAATACCTTTTTCCATTACAACTAACGTAAATCCTAACGCCACCCACTTGTTAATTTTCATCTTAATATACGTTATCGCTATAATTATTAAAAATAAAATATTTGTAAGGTAGTTTATCATTAGCTCGTATTTTTGAATGTATACTGCCATTATACAAGCAACGATATTAGTCGCAATGCCCAAGGCAATCACGGCTCCCCAAATCCTGTCCGAAATTCCCACTCCTGATTCAGTCCCTTCCTTAATCACATTCTTTTCCTTAATTCGTTCCTCCCCCCTATTCAAGGTATGCTGTATTATCCTTGTCTGATGAATATCTATTTATCTTTTCATATAGAGCAAACAAAATTTTCACTCATAATTTTTTCTTTATCAGGCAAACTAGAGTGAAGCCGTTTGAACTAGCGGCTTCACTCTTCTGGTAATGGGGTAGGAATTTATAGGAATTGACTAACTCATTCAGTCCCTTGGCACCGGCAGGCGACAAAATTGTTGTCTGCCATTTTCATGTATACTTTTTCTGATTCCATTCCAAACTATATGTTTGCTGTACCAATTTTAAAAAGAGCGGGATTTGATTTTTGAATAAGTAAAAAAGATAAAGCTCAATCCACTTTTGGTATAGGACTTTTTCTTTTTACATATACTATTTTTAAGCCTTTTTACCAATACGTGTCCTATTGGTGTCTTAAATTCCTCCTAAAAAGGGCGGCAGATACGACTGCATGCCCTTTTTATTTATACTGATTTTCTATATCCAATATAGTAATTGAAGACTAAAAATGCACTATTACATATTCTGTTCAGTCTAGATTATGTTAAAATTTCTTATGTTGTTTATTTCATAGTCGAATTATGGTTTCATATCTAATTCAACAATATGTGAGCTGTATACCAAAAGAAAAGACACCCAAAAGGTATCTTTTCTTCTTTTAATCTAAAAAAATATTTTTCTTTTTCAGGAAGATTAATTATCTCACTAACCTAAACCTCTAATTCAATGCCCTTTTGATCACGGTGCTCAAAAGGTTTCATCTATATTAACATGTAAATAGTTCACTTCCTAATCATATTTCCACCACTATATTTGATTTCTCAAAGATTTTCTGTCTTGTTCTTAATTTTGTCAAAATCTTCATATAGCTACACAAAATATATATGCTATTATGTTTTTAAGAAACTATGCGTTCCCTTAACCCTGTATCCGACCCTGTATTTTTTTACAGGGTCTTTATTTA